>NZ_JBQQFC010000076.1:0-10212 GCF_052258445.1 Psychrobacter sp. T6-1 | reverse complement strand
GCTAACGGTAACTCAACCACTGCAGTCGGCGGTGAGTCATCTGCTAGTGGTCCTGGCGCTACTGCTATTGGTTGGCAAGCGGTTACTCAAGGCAATCGTTCAACAGCGCTTGGGCATCAGACTTCCGCAATTGGTGTGCAATCAGTCGCCGTTGGTGAAGATGCAATGGCTACAGGCAATGGTGCTATCGCTATTGGTGGCAACAATGACGCAAACAACGATGGAGATTTGGACGAAGACGGTGTTGGATCAAATGCCAATGGCAATGACGCTGTTGCTATTGGTGCTGCTGCTAGTGCTCAAGGTAACTCTACAACTGCTATAGGCGGCGAATCAGTTGCTACGGGTGCTGGCGCAACCGCCATCGGTTGGCAGTCAGGGGCTAATGCCGAACGCGCACAAGCTTTTGGTCATTTGGCTCAAGCAAATGGGGTAAGATCGCTAGCAGTAGGCGAAGCGGCTACCGCTGGCGGCGATAACGACACCGTCGCCATCGGCAATACCGCGAACGCTGGTAATAATTCAGCGACAGCAGTCGGTGGTCAGGCCAATGCAGCAGGTCTAGGTTCAACCTCTATCGGTTGGCAATCAAAAGCCACTGCTGAGCGCGCGCAGGCCTTTGGTCATCTCGCCAATGCGAGCGGTCTACGCTCTACTGCTGTTGGTGAGGCCGCCGCTGCTAGCTCAGACAATGCGGTCGCTATCGGTAACAACTCAGTCGCCTCAGGTCTCGATGGCGTAGCAATCGGTGGAGATAGAAGCGGGGTTCGTCAAACGATGGCTTCTGGTACGTCCTCAACCGCTATTGGCGCGCAAGCGCAAGCGACGCAAGCAGGCGCAACCGCAGTCGGTTGGCAGTCGACTGCCAGCGCTGAACGCGCACAAGCTTTTGGTCACTTGGCATCGGCAACTGGCGTACGCTCTACCGCAGTCGGTGAAGCGGCAGCAGCAGGTGGTTTAAACAGTATCGCTATCGGTAATCAAGCATCTGCCGCAAACGATAACCAGATTGCTCTTGGTGGCGCAGGTCAAATTCAAGCCAGTACCGCTTCACAGTCAGGGTCAACTAACATTGTTACTACCGACGGTAACGGTACCTTGGGCGCAAGCGTCACTGTAGATTCACTGGCTACCGCCAATCAGCTGGCTAATACCAACTCCCAGCTTGCCAATACCAATACGCAAGTGGCTAATCTAGGAGTAGCATCTGCTAATAACTCAAGACAGATTAGTGATCTGCGTAGCGAGTACAATCGTCATGAAGACCGCTTGGATGAAGCCGAAGACGGCATCGCTATGGCCCTGGCACTTGAGACCCCAGTCATCCCCTCAGGTAAACGCTATGCTATGACCTTTGGTACCGGTTATTATAATAATGGCTCAGCGCTAAGCACCTCTTTTGCTGGGCGCGTCAGTGATAGTATGACCATCTCAGCTGGTGCCGGCGTCGGGCTTGATACAGGTAAAGTGGGCGCACGTGGCGGCGTGACTTTTGCTTGGTAGACAAAGTTAATATCATTTAACCCGATAAAAAAAGCCCTGCAATTGCGGGGCTTTACGTTGATTAAAGGCGTTTAATAAGTGCTTATTTCTGTTTAGCAGTCACTTATTGAATTCAGCTTTCCTGCATTAAGTGATTACCATCAAACTCTATATTTTAAAACCCAACGCTCATTTTCCAGTAGATCAGTACCGCGCTCATGCTAAAGAACGAGCCGATTGTCGAGACGATGACGATAAAAATAGGGGCAGTGATATTAATAATGTCTAACATGGTAATCATTGCCCTTGATGTCATAAAGCAATTTTAGAATAAATATAAGTCAAAGCTCTAGCGCCCTTTAAATTCAGCCGCGCGGCGCTCTACCATCGCCATCGCACCTTCCTTTGCATCTTCTGAATGAAACAAGTGCGGTAGATAGCCATGAATATTAGCTAGAGCGCTAGCTGCGCCATTACGACTGGCATCTTGTGCTGAGGACAGTAGCCCTTGTACGCCAAGCGGGGCGGCGGTGCAGATCTCTTGTGCTATCGTTAGTGCGCGCTCATACTCTTCACCATTCGGCACCACTTCGCTGACCAAATTGAGTCTGTCTGCGGTTTGTGCATCAAAGTTCTTGCCAGTTAATAGATATGGCATTGCTTTTTGCCAACCCGCTGCCGCCACAAATCGTACCGTCGCCCCGCCAAATGGCATGATACCGCGCTGGACTTCCATTTGTGCAAAGTTGCAGTTGCTACTGGCGATAACCACATCACTATTTAGCATCAGCTCAATACCCGCGGTAAAGCAAGTGCCTTGTATCGCGACGACCACGGGTTTGCTGCGTAATTTACCACCGATGCCCCACGGGTCAATTTGCGTCTCATCAAATTCAAACGCGCCTTTGTCCCATTTATTCTGTAGCTCCATGAGATCAAGACCTGCGGTAAAGTGCTCACCATGAGCGAAAATGAGCGCACAGCGTAGATTATCATCACTCTCATATTTAGTAAGTGCTTCAGAGAGCTGCTTAATCATATGGCTGTCAAAGGCATTGCGCTTGTCGGCGCGATTAAGTCCAATCAGGCAGATGTAACCATCAGTCTCAAAGGTAATGCGGTTGTCCGTATCGTTACTTTGCGTAGTCATAGTTTTATCCTTTTTTGTTGGTATCGCTTTAATCAACGTGCTTTCAATATAGCCACCCCCACTCTATAACACAAGCAGCAAAGCCATTATCAATATAAGTTGACCTGATTTATGATAGCTGCCACTATTATGCAACTTGTAACCCTTATTAGAGCGCGTTATGGAATTTTGCACGGTTTTTTGCTGATCACTAGCGTGCACTTGCTTGCTGCCGCCTCCCCAGGTCCTGATTTTGTATTAGTTTCACAGCAGACTTTGGCAAAGGGGCGACGCACGGGTCTGATTTGTAGTCTCGGTATTACCTTAGGTCTCGCCGTCCACATTATCTATTCGGTATTGGGACTGGCAACGGTAATCGCTCACTCGCAGCCTCTACTCACCGCTATTAAATGGTTGGGCGGCGCTTATCTGATTTATTTAGGCTGGCAAGGCATTCAAGCTAAACCCATTCAAGCTAAACCTAAGTCGGTCTCGGACATAGCAGCGCCCAATACTCAAACTATTTTAGACAGTCAAAGTGTTAAACCGACAAAATCTGGCGTGAGCAACAGCGATTCTACTTTTGCTATTTTGCGTCGTGGATTTTTTTGTAATGTCTTTAATCCAAAAGCGCCTGTGTATTTCGTCGCCATATTTACCCTAGTATTATCGCCCGGTATCCCGCTTTGGCAACTGGCCATTTATGGCGTGTGGATGATGGTGTTACAGATGGCATGGTTTAGCACCGTGGTCATGCTGCTCTCTATTCCAGCAATTTTGCGCCGTTTTCAGCGCTTTGAGCACTGGATAGAGCGTATTTTAGGTACAGCAATGATCATATTAGGACTAAACCTGATTTTGCGTAGCCGATAAGATGGCTGTTAACGATGATAATCTGTTAAAATACTCGGTTATATTCACACCTTATAGCCTACTATTATGACCAATTTCTCTTCTAGAAACAGCAGTCCAAAACATAGAAACAGATCCCCAGCAACCGCGAAAAAGCTGGGGCAATTACATCCGCGTAACCCACATCAAGGTCGCTATGACTTTGCAGTATTGACGCGTGCATTACCTGAGCTTAGCGATTACACCATTACCAATCCAAAAGGTGAGTCGACGATTAATTTCTCTGATGCCAAGGCCGTACGTGTGCTCAATCAAGCACTGCTCGCGCATTATTATGGTGTCAAATTTTGGGACATACCTGAGGGTTATTTGTGCCCGCCTATTCCAGGGCGCGCTGATTATATTCACTACATCGCCGACTTGCTCGCGCAAACGACCCATGTGAGTAGCGATAATAGCCCGCCGATGGGCAAAGATATTCATGCGCTCGATATTGGCACCGGTGCCAGTGCCATCTACCCTATTATCGGCGCTCAAAGCTATGGATGGCGCTTTACCGCAAGTGATATTGATACGGTTTCTGTTAATACCGCGACGGTTATCAGCCAAGCCAATCCGAAGCTTAAGGGCGCGATCAAAGTCAAGCTGCAACCTGAACCGAAATACATCTTTAAAAACATCATCGGTCGCCAAGATTACTTCGACGTCGTGGTGTGTAACCCACCGTTTCATGCCTCATTAGAAGAAGCGATGCAGGCTAATAGCCGTAAACAGCATAATTTGCAAAGACATCGCGGCAAGAATGAAAACGCGCAAATAAGTCGCAGCTCAACAAAATCGGGTAATGCCGCGCACAACCTAAACTTTGGCGGTCAACATAAAGAGCTGTGGTCTGAGGGCGGCGAGATTGCTTTTTTAACCAAGATGATTAAAGAGAGCAAGGACTTTGCTGAGCATGTTGGTTGGTTCACAAGCTTAGTATCGAAGTCTGAAAACGTAAAACCTTTGCAGCTATTATTAAAACAACTTGATGTGGCGCAGATGCGCATTATCGAGATGAGTCAAGGTCAAAAGAGCACGCGAGTGCTAGCATGGCGTTTTACCATGGATGAAGCACAAGAGAGTTAATCTATTCATAGGCACATATTTTTATAGGTTTCACATGGAACAATACGTTTTACAAAGAATGCTATATAGTTTCACGTGAAACCAAAAAGACCACTTCATTTTTGAGTGGTCTTTTTTAATAGCGTTTAGAAATGTTTTTTAGGTAAAGAACAGTATCTTAAGTCCTATACCAATAAGTACCACACCGCCCACCATTTCTGCTCTATCCTCAAGCCAAGTTCCTGATTTTCGGCCTAGATACACGCCAAAGAAGCTAAAGATTGCTGTAGTTATGCCGATAATGAAACAGGCTAACCAAGCATTTAAGGCTAATACGTTAAGTGTAAAACCTGCGACCATAGCGTCGATACTGGTTGCAATAGCAAGGGTCAATAACGTGCGCTGAGCAATAGTGTCCTGTACACAAAGGTTTTTATCAGTATGAGCTCCATTATCTCCCGCTTCACTTTGCTCATTGCGTACGACCTCATAAAGCATCTTTGCACCAATACCAATAAGGATAAAACCGCCTATCCAAGGTGCAACAGCAGCAAACCACCCTATCACCGCTACGCCCAATAAATAACCGATCAGAGGCATCACGCCCTGTGCAATGCCAAAATATAACGCGATATAGATAGCTAAACGTCGTAAATATAAGCGGTTTTTATGTTGTGACTGCGCGCCAAGCCCTATAGCAACGGCAAAAGCGTCCATTGCCAAAGCGATTGCTAGTAGTATGACTTCTATCATTTATAACTTACTCATTCTTGTTTCACGTGGAACGTCTTAAGGTATTGACAATGACTGGTTTTAAGGTAGTTACGACTCAACCCTATCCCAAAAGCTGTACTTTTTACCGTGTTTTTTCTGAATAGAATCCACATAATTCTTATGATGGTCAAGACCCATATAGCCAGCATCAGATCTATTAATAAAAGCATCTAACTTGACTAAGTGCTTGTAGTAGCGAGCTGCATGTCCATACGCCATACTGCGATCATTCTCCAAGATATCATTGAGTAGGCTGCGGTAGATGACCACTCGAATAAGATGAGTCTCATCAGGAAGTTGTTTAAGCCACCGAGTCAAAGTCGTATAGTGCATATCGTCAAACTCATCTTGGCGCGCGATAGCGACCTGATTGGCGCGCGTCGTCTCTTTAACTTCAAGCCATAATCCTATCGCAATGATGACATCATCTTGTTGATCAGCCAGCTCGTAGGTTTTTTTGCGTAAGTCGGCTTGCTGGGCTGGTGTAGCAATCGCCATAATCTGCTCAAAAAGTGCAGGCGTTGGCTCAAGCTCAAATGCTGTATTTAATACGTCTAGTTGTAGTGCAACATTATTTTGCTGCGCATAAACTCTATTGAGCCAGTGTAGACACTCTGTCTCTGGGACATGATGACTATCTTGCCAGTCTTTGGTCAAATAACGCAAAGCAGTATGGTAAGCGTCTTGCTCAAGCATAAACGTGATAAACATTTTAAACTCATATAACGAAAACACTCTATGAGTATTTAAATACAAGTACATCTCTTCGAACACGTCGATATCGCCTAGTGCCCACGCTAGATCTGTAAGTGCGGTCTCAAGATATTTTTTGTGGATACTATTAGCGCTGTTTTGCTCATCAAAACTAGGCTTGGAACCATCAAAAAAATCATTAAAAGCATCGTTAAGTAGCGTCTGATAATCGTATTTGTAATCCTCAATCAGGCCTTGTATCTCTATTGATGTAAACAGCTGATCTACGCCTCGCAGAATATGGTCTTTAGTGCCATAGTCATTATCACAAGCTATAGACTTTACTTTTTCCATCCACGCATGGCGGACGATATCTTTCTCATCTATGCCAGCAGCCTGCAATTCTTGCTCGTAACATCTAGTCGCTACTTGTAGCCATAACGAGGTCAGATTCTGGTAAATATCAATGACATCACCGTTTGAGTCATCAATCCGCTCAAAGGTAGGTTCTGTAGAATCAATAAATAGCTCAAGCAGCTCTAAACACGCTTGCGCTTGCTCAGGATATAGACTCATAACATCATCTACGAGGTAATGTAGCTCAGTCACAAAATCGCTATACTCCCAAAAGTTTAACGATTTTCGGCGGCGTCTGAGTCCTTTTAAGGTAGAAGTTAGCTTTTTAATCAGTTTAGGTTTGTCTGATTGTAGTAATAGACGCTCAATCTTTTTATCAAGCAGCTTGTCCATACCTTGCACATCAGCCACAAAATTAACCAAAGTCGCCTTAGGCAGCTTTGATAGACACGCCTTTTGCTGATCATCTAACATAGATAGTCCTTAAGCTATTTTTAAATTATCACCTAAAATGATAAAACAATATCTCACTATTAAATGGGTTTCACATGAAACAAAAAAGCCAGATACTTGCAGTATCTGACTCCTTATAAACCCTCAACCTATTTTAGGACGGGACAAATAAAAGTAAACACTATACTAGATATCAAGATTAGAGACTGTCAACGCATTCTCTTCAATAAAGGCGCGGCGCGGCTCGACATGATCACCCATAAGACAGGTAAACATATGATCTGCAGCAATGGCATCCTCAATAGTCACACGTAGCATACGGCGATTTTCTGGATCCATCGTCGTATCCCAGAGTTGATCGGCATTCATCTCACCCAGACCTTTATAACGCTGAATCGCAAGGCCACGGCGCGCGTCTAACATCATCTGCTGCCATAGATAGTCAAAGTCGCGGACTGGAATGTCTTTGGTCGTGCCAGCAGTATTCTCACGGCGGATAAACGCACTGTCATCTAGTAGCGTATTCCATTCGCTCGATAAACGCAGCAGCCGAGTATACTCACCTGAATTGATAAAGCTGGCATCAAGCAAGTAATGATGGGCTAATTGATGGACGTAAATGGTGACACGTGGTAGCCACTGCGCTTTGGTCGATAGCATCTCGCTATTAGACGCTGTCTGTATTTGGGCATCGGTGTTATCAGCCAATAGCTCAGGTTGCGGCTTCATGCCTAATAAATCAGCAGCAGCAGCATCCATCTCGCTTGCATCCGTTTTTGGCGCGTGAATATTGACCAGTTCGATCTCAGGATTTAAATCACTACCAAAGTGATCAAGCTGAGTCTGTAATGATGTACGCCACTCCTCCATAGACGCCTTATCATAAGTCATATCCGTGCTCAGCTTCGGCGTGTGCGTCAATGCATCAAGTAGCAACGCAGGATAACGAATCTGCAAACGCGCTTTTATTAGCTGCGTCTGGTTATAATCGTTCAATAAAGTCTCAAGCGCTTGACCAGTAATCGCAGGCGCGTCCGCACTTACATGCAGCTTAGTATTATCTATCGTTGATGATAATAAATAAGCTTTGAGTGCTTCATCGTCTTTTAAGTACAGCTCTTGGCGACCTTTTTTGACTTTGTATAGTGGCGGCTGAGCGATATAAATGTAGCCGCGCTCAATAAGCTCAGGTGTTTGGCGGAAAAAGAAAGTCAACAGTAGCGTACGAATGTGCGAACCATCAACGTCCGCATCAGTCATGATGATGATTTTGTGATAGCGGACTTTGTCAGGATTATACTCATCAGGACCGATACCGCAGCCAAGCGCAGTAATGAGCGTACCGACCTCAGCTGAGGACAGCATTTTATCAAAACGCGCGCGCTCGACGTTTAGGATTTTACCTTTTAGCGGTAAAATTGCCTGCGTTTTGCGGCTACGACCTTGTTTGGCTGAACCGCCAGCAGAGTCACCCTCCACTATGTATAGCTCAGATAACGCAGGGTCTTTTTCTTGGCAATCAGCCAATTTACCTGGCAGACCTGCAATGTCTAAAGTGGTCTTGCGGCGCGTCATCTCACGGGCTTTACGAGCGGCGTCACGAGCACGCGCGGCATCGATAATTTTGCCTGCAATTGCTTTAGCTGCGCTTGGATTCTCTAATAAAAAGTCATTAAACTTATCATGCATCGCCGATTCGACCGCAGATTTGACTTCGCTAGATACCAGCTTGTCTTTGGTCTGACTTGAGAACTTAGGATCGGGTACTTTGACAGAGACGATAGCGGTCAAGCCTTCACGCGCATCATCACCTGTCGCCGTGACTTTTTCTTTTTTAAACAGATTCTCACGATCCATATAAGTATTTAGTACGCGAGTCAGTGCCGAGCGAAAGCCTGATAGATGCGTACCACCGTCGCGCTGCGGAATATTATTGGTAAAGCATAATACCTTTTCGTTATAAGTATCGGTCCACTGCAACGCCACTTCTACACCGATGCCGTCATCTTGGTCGCTGTTAAAATGGAAAATCTCATTGATGCCGTCTTTGCCAGCATTGATGTAGCTTACGAACTCAGACAAGCCGCCTTTGTGCTCAAATTCATGGCGTTTATCGATACGCTCATCTGTCAGGACAATACGTACGCCTGAGTTTAAAAATGATAGCTCACGCAAACGTTTTGCTAAAATATCGTACTCAAAGATCGTACCTGTGAACACATCAGTACTTGGATAAAAACGGATTTGCGTCCCTGTTCTATCGGTCGCCTCCATCTGCTGAATATCGCTATCAGGCACGCCATCGGTATAAGTCTGCTGGTAATGAAAACCCTCACGCCAGATGTTCATCTCAAGCTTTTTGGACAGCGCATTGACCACAGAGACGCCAACACCGTGCAAGCCGCCTGAGACTTTATAACTGTTATCATCGAACTTACCACCAGCGTGCAGTACTGTCATGATGACTTGCGCCGCTGATACGCCTTCCTCCGGATGGATATCCACAGGAACGCCGCGACCATTGTCCATAACGCTAACCGACTCATCTTCGTGAATGATAATATCAATCTGATCACAGTGACCAGCTAAGGCCTCATCAATTGAGTTATCAACGACCTCAAAGACCATATGATGAAGACCGGTGCCATCATCAGTATCACCGATATACATCCCAGGGCGCACGCGTACCGCTTCAAGACCACGCAATACGCGGATGTCTTTGGAGCTATAATCTGAAGGCAATCCTTCAGGGGTAATGGTTTCAACGATGCTATCTGTTTGTAATTCTGCTGACATCAGTTGCTCGTTATCGATAGGTAATGACTCACTCATGTGCATTCCTTAGTCTAGCCATAATCAGTTGCTTATCATAAGCACGCGTCTGTAGTGAGGCGAGCATAATGTTATCTTGGACTCAAATAGTTGAACTTGATGTGATAAAAACTAAAACAATCTCAGCGCTCATTACTTGTAGATTTATATAAATATAAAACCTTTAATAATCAGTTGCTTGAATAGATATAGAGGCTTAGAATCGCTCGTTTTTTACCTTAAGATAATTTGCTGAATATAGGACAAAAATAAAGCCCTATTTTAGCATTTTTTTGCTCGTAAGTCACTGTTTACTGGCATATTCTAGCAATAGGATCACTATCTCATTTAGTAGCCAAAAGAACGCCTTGTTTCATGTGAAACACTGTAGAATATGACCAATAACGATTGATGAGTGCAATGACATCTTCGGTCAAACTGGTCATAAAGACCTGACACGGAAGCTTTGCTAGTGTGGACAATAAAATATCAAGCGCCCTACCATCTAGCTCTGCGGTAATATCATCTAAGAGTACAACTGGGGTTATAGATAG
>NZ_JBQQFC010000075.1:0-10280 GCF_052258445.1 Psychrobacter sp. T6-1 | reverse complement strand
TCAGCGCTATCAGTACGCTTGGCGGCGCATGGGGCATTATCATCGCCCTTGGTATTTTACTGCCGCTCGTTTTTGTTATTCTTGGCCGTGCTATCTCAGCGGTAGGTATGGTTGCCACGGACGCCGCTCAGCGCTTATCACTGATTATTCCTATCATCGCCGCTTTTTTATGGTTCGGTGAAGTGCTGACAGGGACACGTATATTTGGCCTAATGCTGGGTTTTTTAGCGCTAGGCGCGCTGGTGTATCGCCCGCAGCACTTGGCTATAGCTACCACTAGTACTGCTAATATAGATCATCCTAGCGACAGCACGACTAGCAATAACAGTGCTCTCTCATACGCTAGGCAGACGCCACTTTGGTTATTCGGTGTTTGGGCCGGCTATGGCATTATTGATATTTTATTTAAGCAAGTCGCCAAGCAGGGCGCCGCCTTTCCATTAACGCTATTTGTTAGTTTTGGCTTGGCAGCTGTGCTGTTATTTATCTATTTGCTTATCACCCGAGTGCGCTGGCAGGGCAATGCTTTGGCAGCAGGTCTGCTGCTTGGCGTACTGAACATGGGTAATATTTATGCATATGTGCGCGCCCATCAAGTCTTGTCTGAATCACCAAGTATCGTCTTTACGGGTATGAATGTTGGGGTGATTACCGTCGCTACCCTTATCGGGGTTGGCGTATTTAAAGAGCATCTTAATCGCATTAACATGTTAGGAATCCTGCTGGCTATCTGCTGCGTTGCGGTGCTGTTTTTGGCGTAAACTTGAGTTAGGATTTACTGATTAAAATTTGACGGTTAACCGACTAAATACAAGCAAATGCTAGCGCTTATGGTAAGGTAATTTATAATTCGCTATGGGTGTTGCTACGTCGTTAGGAACGAACATCGCTAAGCGCTTATAACACGTTATGATAAAATAAAGATTCAATAAATAGAGGATACTTAATCAATGGAATATCAAAAACAACTACAACGTATAAAAGAGGGTTCAGGATTCATCGCCGCACTCGATCAAAGCGGCGGCAGTACGCCTAAAGCGTTAGAGAATTACGGCGTAAACGGTGATGCCTACGATAGCGATGATGCTATGTTCGATTTAGTGCATGAAATGCGCGCCCGCATTATGACCTGCGACTGCTTTGATAATGAGCGCGTCCTTGGTGCGATTTTATTCGAAGATACGATGGATCGTGAAGTAAACGGCAAGTCCACTGCCAACTACTTATGGGAAGATAAAAACATCGTTCCTTTTTTAAAGGTAGATAAAGGTCTAGCTGAGCAAATGAGCGGCGTGCAAGTGATGCGCCCGATGCCAGATTTGGATGCGCTACTTGATAAAGCTAAAAAGTACCCTGTATTTGGTACTAAAATGCGTTCAGTCATTTATGAGCCAAGCGTCGATGGCATTGAGCTTGTCGTACAGCAGCAGTTTGATGTCGCCAAACAAATCATCTCTAAAGGCTTTATGCCCATTGTTGAGCCTGAGGTCAATATTGATAGCGCACAAAAACACGAGTGTGAAGTGATACTCAAAGCAGATATTTTGCGCAATCTGGATCGTTTAAACGACGATCACCAAGTCATGCTTAAACTGACTTTGCCAGAGGAAGAGGGCTTTTATCAAGAGCTCGTCGATCACCCAAAAGTGCTCAAAGTAGTCGCGCTATCAGGTGGTTACAGCCGCCAGCAAGCTTGTGATAAGCTCAAGCAAAACCCAGGTATGATCGCCAGCTTCTCACGTGCCTTTACCGAAGGCTTAAGTAAGCAGCAGAGCGATAAAGAGTTTGCTGAGACCATTGATAACTCGATCAATGAGATTTATGAGGCGTCAAAGGTTTAATTTGACTCCTTTTGCAAAAGACATCAGCTAAAAAGGCGCTACTAATCAGTAGCGCCTTTTTTTAGGATTACAATCAGTCTTTATCATACCTCTTTATACAACTGACGACCCTCAGCACGATATTTTTCTGTCATCTCAGCCATGCCTTGACGTACTTCCTCTAAGCTCGCTTCACGGGCTTGCTCGACCAGTTCAGTATCGACCTGCTTGATACGGTGGTTCTCGTTTTGAAGATCACCGCTACTTGGCGTGACTTTATTTTCCAAGCCTTTGGCGTACTCACGCACATTTTGCGTGATTTTCATCGAACAAAACTTAGGGCCACACATGGAGCAAAAGTGCGCCGACTTGTGCGCGTCTTTGGGCAAAGTCTCATCGTGGTATTCACGCGCGGTATCAGGATCGAGCGCTAGATTGAACTGATCATCCCAGCGAAACTCAAAGCGGGCTTTGGATAACGCATTATCACGCGCTTGTGCCCCTGGATGACCTTTGGCAAGATCGGCGGCGTGAGCGGCAATTTTGTACGTGATTATGCCGTCTTTGACATCCTTTTTATTAGGCAATCCTAAGTGCTCTTTGGGCGTCACGTAGCAGAGCATGGCGGTGCCAAACCAGCCAATCATCGCCGCCCCAATGGCACTAGTGATATGATCATAACCAGGTGCGATATCAGTCGTCAACGGCCCTAAAGTATAAAAAGGCGCGTCCGCGCAGATCTCAAGCTGCAAGTCCATATTCTCTTTTATACGGTTCATCGCAACGTGTCCGGGACCTTCGATCATCACTTGTACATCGTGCTCCCATGCCACTTGGGTCAATTCGCCAAGGGTACGTAGCTCACCAAATTGCGCTTCGTCATTGGCGTCTTGCAAACAGCCGGGACGCAGGCCGTCTCCTAAGCTAAACGCGACATCATACTGCTTCATAATCTCGCATATGTCCTCAAAATGCGTGTATAAAAAGCTTTCTTTATGATGAGCCAAGCACCACTGCGCCATGATAGAGCCACCACGCGAGACGATACCTGTCAAACGATTGGCGGTCAGCGGCACGTAGCGTAGCAGCACGCCTGCGTGAATGGTGAAGTAATCTACGCCTTGCTCCGCTTGTTCAATTAAAGTATCGCGGAAGATCTCCCAAGTAAGATCTTCTGCCACGCCATCGACTTTTTCTAATGCTTGGTAAATCGGCACGGTACCGATGGGTACAGGCGAGTTACGAATCAGCCATTCACGAGTCTCATGAATATGATTACCCGTTGATAAATCCATAATGGTATCCGCGCCCCAACGTGTCGCCCACGTCATTTTCGACACTTCTTCATCGATAGAAGAGCCGAGCGCTGAGTTGCCGATATTAGCGTTTATCTTCACCAAAAAATTACGACCGATAATCATCGGCTCAGACTCAGGATGGTTGATGTTATTTGGGATAATGGCGCGTCCAGCGGCAACTTCATCACGGACAAACTCAGGAGTGATAATCTTTGGCGTATTGGCACCAAAGCTTTCACCCTCGTGCTGGCGCATGTCAGTTAACTCATGCTGTTTTTGTGTTTCGCGAATAGCGATGTATTCCATCTCAGGCGTGATAATACCGCGGCGCGCGTAGTACATTTGCGTGACATTGCCTACTTTGCCATCGACGTATTTAGCGCGGCGCGGTTTGTCGATGTGCGCAAACCTAAGATTAGCGGTACTAATGTCACGGGCACGGGCTTGCCCGTATGAGCTAGACAGACCACTCAGCTCTTCGGTATCACCGCGCTCAGCGATCCAACCCTCGCGTAATTTAGGCAACCCTTTGGTGAGATCAATATGAGCATCGGGATCGGTATAAACGCCTGAAGTGTCATAGACATAAAACGGCGGGTTGTGCTCCCAGTCCGACTCATCAACGCCTTGAATAGGCGTAGGATCAAGTGTAATCTCGCGCATCGGCACTTGTATATCAGATCTTGATCCTTGGATATAGACTTTACGAGAAGCGGGGAGAACACGATGCAAGTCGCGAGCGTCCTCCTCAAAACGGGCGTCGGTAGAGGTGCGATGGGCAGGGGTTTTTAGTGCATCGGCTTTTTTGTCAGACGACTTTTGATTAGGTTTTGATATTAGGGTTGAGGCTGTCATATGCTGTCCTAGCGTGTTGTTTTGAATAAAATCAACACCGCCAGTAGCTGCGGGACAAGCATAGAATTTATATCTATCTTAATTGCATAAAACGTTTTACTACGATGATAGGCAGTCAAACGCTTCAAAAATCAGTAGACGCCACTTCATATTAACCAACGTGTTCTAGCGATAAGAGACAGTATGATGATAAAAAGGCATTTCTGCGCGCCTAATAGATAGGTATAACGTATGCTTAAGACTTCCCTGCGTCGGTACTAACCGCATCAGGTTCGGCGGGTGATCTCTCAGCGAATGCGCACTGGCTTGTGACCAATTGCACACCGCACCCCGAGTCTGTCAGTGTTGTAAATTTGCTGCTGGCAGGTTTACACCAGCAAGCTTTATAGTAGCAAAATTAGCTTAGGATAAATAGCAGTTTGCTTTATTTCTCTGGCGTCCAACCTTGCGCACGCTCGTAGTCTTCATTATCTAAGAACTTATCCCGCTGCTCAGTCAAAAACTTTTTGGCTTCAGGATCCATCATACTCAGATGATTTTCATTAATGAGCATGGTTTGTTGCTCAAGCCACTCTTTCCATGCCTTTTCAGAAACTGTATCTTGTAGCTCTTGACCTTTTTTGTTTGGAAAAGGCGGATGCGGCATCTTTGGCAAATCTTGCTGATATTTGCGGCAAAATACGGTATTGGCTTGCGGGTTAAAGGTCTCAGTCATGAGGTGCTCCTTATTGATTTTATAAAGTTATTTATTAAATATTAGTATTTATCTATGATAACGGTCTTAGTCAATTTAGCAAAGGCTATCAGGTGTATAGAAGGTAACAGCGAGTGTGCCTAAGAGAATGAACAAAAATACCCGCAACAATGGCGGGTATCTTTATAAAAGATATACGTTGGTAAGTATCAACTAAGCAAAAGCCTTAAGGCGGGCTCGGCCGTTAATGACCGCTTGCTTAACTTGATTGGGCGCTGTGCCGCCTAAATGATCACGCGCCGCGAGTGAGCCCTCAAGCGTTAAATACTCAAAGACATCATCACCGATAGCGTCACTAAATTGTTGTAGTTGGGCTAGTGACAAGTCACTCAAATCAACGCCCTCCTTGATACCCAAAGCGACTGCATGACCGACGACTTCATGAGCATCACGAAAGGCGACGCCGTTACGCACTAGATAATCGGCCAAATCGGTCGCTGTCGCATAGCCTTTCATGGTAGCGGCGCGCATAGCCTCGATGTTTGGAGTGATATTCGGTAGCATATCAGCAAAGGCAAGGAGTGAGCCGGTCAATGTATCGACGCAATCAAATAGCGGCTCTTTATCTTCTTGGTTGTCTTTATTATAAGCGAGCGGCTGACTCTTCATCAGACTAAGCAGCGTCATCAGTTGACCAAAGACGCGCGCTGATTTACCGCGTACCAGCTCTGGCACATCAGGGTTTTTCTTTTGTGGCATGATAGATGAGCCGGTACAGAAGCGATCGGGTATCTGCACAAAATTAAACTGCGCCGACATCCATAAGATAATCTCCTCGCTCATGCGCGATAAATGCATCATCAAGATCGAAGCGTTCGATGTAAACTCAATAGCAAAGTCACGATCTGAGACGGCATCAAGTGAGTTTTGGCAAATGCCCTCAAAGCCTAGCAGCTCGGCGGTGATGGTACGATCTATCGGAAAGGTCGTACCAGCCAAAGCTGCGCTACCGAGCGGCATCTGATTCATACGGCGACGAGCATCTTTTAGGCGCTGGGTATCGCGGTACAACATCTCAAACCAAGCCATGACATGATGACCAAAACTTACTGGCTGCGCGGTCTGCAAATGGGTAAAGCCTGGCATGATAGTGTCGGTATGCTGCTCAGCCAGATTAAGGAGACCGCTTTGCAAGCGCACTAGTAGCTCAATGATATTATCAGTCTCCTCCCTTAGCCAAAGACGAATATCGGTTGCCACTTGATCATTACGGCTACGCCCCGTATGCAGTTTTTTGCCAACTGCACCAATAATGTCTGTCAGACGCGACTCGACGTTCATATGTACGTCTTCAAGGGCAATGGACCACTCAAATTCGCCCGCTTCAATCTCAGCGAGCACCTGCCGTAGACCTTCTATGATCGTTGTAACCTCATCATCAGCCAAGATACCGCAGCGACCAAGCATCGTCGCATGGGCAATTGAACCTTGGATATCGTGACGGGCAAAGCGTTGATCAAAGCCAACTGACGCGGTAAAAGCGGCGACAAAACTGTCAGTGGCCTCACTAAAGCGCCCGCCCCACATCTGCTGGCCCTGACTATTTAGAGCAGCATTTGACGAATCGTTTTGTTCAGTGCTGCTCATAGTATCTGTGCTAGAATCAGAGACAGGTGACTTTTTATTTTGCTCAGAATCAATGGAGCTATCAAGGTTTGAAGAAATGGCGTTCATATCGGTCTAAGACTACTCATAAGAATAAGCACTCAAGTATAGCAAATGATGAGGTCGCCTTACTAGCGGCGCGCTTAGAGTTTTTTATCCCCAAGCTCATGGTCATGATGAAGCCTTGGCAGTGGCTGATGTACCTCTTTTTTTGGTCGTTATTTGTTACTATCACTAAGCGCCAAGATTTGGTTACAGGGTCTGATTTTGCCATTTTTTTTGCAGGCTATTTTTTTCAAAACGTCATCTCAATCCTTCCTGTTTTATATCTTATCGATTATCTGCGACCCATATTTAAGAGCATGAGTAACGTTAGAGTCAGCGTCTATATCATAGCGCTATTTATGACAAGCTCTGCTGTAACTATGATTTTAGTGCAGTTGGTAATGATTAATTTTGATTGGCTCAAGTACGATACTCGAACGTTTATCATAGACGTTATGCTCGATAGTATTGTGGGCGGCGGTTTTACTTTAGTCTTTATCCTATACTTTTTACGCCGCTACATGGAGCTAAACGCTCTCAAAGCCTCATTTGAGGACAAGCTTGGCGCGCAAAACGATATGATTAAGGCCCGTATTGCTCCGCACTTTTTCTTTAATACCGTTAATACACTAATCGCCCTTATGGATTCTAATCCTGCGCGCGCCTCTAAATTACTAGAGCACGTCTCAGCGCTCTTTCGTGCCAGCTTCAATGGCGCTCGTGAGATCAGTTTTGAAGAGGAGATTGCACTTTGTGAGCATTACATAGCGATAGAGTCGAGCCGATTGGCGGACAAGCTGATTGTCAATTGGTCTCTACCTGAAGAAGATATCATGTATGACATGGTCATCACTTCACTCACCTTGCAAAGTGTTCTGGAAAAGATGCTGCTCAACGTCGTAGAGATGACTACTGAGACCATTGATATTCATATAAAGGTCACGTGGGAGCAGCACCGCGTGATCATTACGATTACCGTGCAACTGCCTAGCAAGACTTTGATGGTTATTTATGATTTGCAGCAACACATGGATTTTTACATTCAAACTGAGCGTTTGCGCGCTTACTTTGGCGATAGCGCTACTATCAACAGTACGGTCACAACTGAACAGATCATCACTAAGATAAACTATCCGCTTCAAGATGTTGGTCTGTAACGCTTTTAAAACAACCTTTTTTAACAGCTGGCATATTTATTGCTACATTATTACTACTATCGATAATGGTCTAGCTATTATTATAAATAACACGAGTTAAATTGATGTAAAAAGATAACGCAATAGGCTTTTACCTCAAAAAATTGTCTTTAAAAGGGCTTTTTACAGCTTCTGAAATGCAGTGATTATGTAAAGTAGTGAATAAATAAGTGATAGATAGTATTAAAAGAATATGAGCATATACCAGTATAATATCTATACTACTAAATAGCGGTCACATATAGTTTAAGAGAGGATATTACATGCGGATTGTAGTTTGTGATGATGAGCCATTAGCGCGTGAGCGTTTGGTGAGAATCGTGCAAGAGTCAGGTCATAAAGTGGTTGCTCAAGCAACGACTGGCATGGAAGCTATTACCGCCGTAAAGTCTCATCAACCCGATATTATATTACTAGACATTCGTATGCCTGAGATGGACGGTGTGCGCTGCGCTCATGAGCTCAATAAGCTTGAGCATCCGCCTGCTATCATCTTTGTTACTGCTTATGATCACTATGCGATTGCCGCACTCAGAGCCAATGCGATTGGTTACCTGCTCAAGCCTGCTAACAAAGATGAGCTGTTAGAGGCACTGAGTAAAGCCAAAAGCTTGAATGCCGCCCAGCTCAATGAGATCCGTAAACTTGAGGATCCAACAGCACGGCCCATTCGTGAGCATATCTCAGCACGGACTCATCGCGGCGTTGAGCTCATTAAACTCAAAGACATCTACTACTGTACCGCTGATCAAAAGTATGTCAAAGTGCGCCACAAAGACGGTATTGTACTGATTGATGAGACTCTAAAAGAGCTTGAGCAAGAATTTGACGATCGCCTATTTCGTGTACATCGCAATGCCATTATTAATCTAAGCTATTTAGATTTTTTGGAGACAGTAGATGCAGGTCAGTATCAAGTTCGCTTTAAGGGTATTGATGAGACCCTAGCGGTTAGCCGTCGCCATCTGCCTGCGCTACGTGAAAAAATACAGAGTATGTAGATATCGTCTTATGTAGATCTTGCTGTATTTAGAAGTTGTTTAGTGAGCATTAGTCATGAGCTGCAAATCATTCATACCGTATCATCACACCCTTATTTATGCTTAAATAGGGGTATTTTTTTGCGTCCCTACTTTACGACGTTAGCAATACATTGATTTGAGGTCTTTTATGAGTAACCAGCGACAACCTGCCTTGACTACCCTAAACATCGCAACACGCCAAAGTCCCTTAGCGTTATGGCAAGCTGAGCATATTCGAGATCGACTGCTAGCACTATATCCTGACATGACTATTAATTTGCTCAAAATTGTCACTAAGGGCGATAAGATTTTGGACACGCCTTTAGCCAAAATCGGCGGTAAAGGGTTGTTTGTCAAAGAGCTAGAAGAGGCATTGTACGATAAACAAGCGGATATAGCCGTACACTCGCTAAAAGATGTACCGATGCAACTACCACAAGGGCTTACGCTTGGCGTTTATTGCACCCGTGCAGCGCCCACAGACGCTTTTGTATCTAATAGCTACCAAAGTATCGATGAGCTACCACAAGGGGCTATCGTTGGTACCGCCAGTCTACGCCGCCAGTGCCAAATAAAAGCCTATCGACCAGATTTACAAATCAAAACCCTGCGCGGCAATGTCGGCACGCGCCTAGGTAAGCTTGATGCTAATGATTATGATGCAATTATCTTGGCAACCAGTGGTTTACAGCGTATTGAGCTTGATGCGCGTATTCGTAGTGAATTGGATATTGATATGTGTCTGCCTGCGGTCGGACAAGGCGCGCTTGCAATTGAGTGCCGCGAAGATGATACGCGAGTAATGGACTTACTTGCGCCGCTGAACGATGACAAGGCTCGTATTCGCCTAATCGCAGAGCGCGCGCTTAATAGGCATCTACAAGGCGGCTGTCAGGTACCTATTGCCGCGTTTGCGGTATTACAAATGGCGGACAGTTTCGATAATAATATGGATAACGGTAATGATGATAATGGCAACACGCTTTGGCTACGTGGCCGCGTAGGGTCTGAGAATGGTAGCCGATTGCTCAAAGCGGACAAACGTATTACCTTGACGGGCACGCAAGATGAGCAAGAGTCGCAGGCTAATGAGTTGGGTATTGACGTGGCGGATATGCTCCTTGCTAAAGGGGCGGATGAGATATTATCCGCCATTTACCAAAGCTAGTAATGTTGTTTTGAACAGGCTATTTATTTTATCTTATTACACGTAATGGTATGTCTATGTCATCCGATTTAGATCAATTGTCTGCTGCTTTGTCCTCAAATATAGTGATCAATACGCGCCCAGTAGAGCGCGCCGCGCCGCTGACGCATCTGCTACAAAGCGCTGGACTGACCGTAGTTGATATGCCGATGCTTGCCTTGCAACCACGCGCCATTACTGAGCAAGAGGTGCAGGTGATGAAGCGATGGATGGCAGGTGACTATCAGGCGCTTGTCATCGTTAGTCCAACGGCTGCCGCCTCTGGCCTTGGGGTATGGCAAAAACTTGAACAAAAAGTCCAAGAACAGACAGGCAGTGACTCTTTAGCCTTGCAAGCCCAGTCACCTGATGTATTTGTATTCAACAAAGCTAACAATGAAGCGCCCAGTCATATTATTGCGGTTGGCACAGCGACAGCTGCTGTCCTACAAAGTGATGAGCGCCCTATCAACTATCAAGTGCTACAACCTATGGTTGC
>NZ_JBQQFC010000074.1:0-10291 GCF_052258445.1 Psychrobacter sp. T6-1 | reverse complement strand
GGTGATATGGCAGGCGGCTTTGATGTGCTAAAAGACGTCTACAAAACGCAAGTGTACGATTTGGCAAATTATCGCAACCGCTTAGAGGATACGCCCGTTATTCCCGAGCGCGTGATTACTCGCCCGCCATCAGCTGAGCTGCGCCCTGATCAAAAAGATCAAGATAGCTTGCCTGATTATGACGTATTAGATGGTATCTTGACGATGTATATCGATGAGGATATGGGCTATCAAGACATTATCGATAAAGGCTATGATGCTGACGTCGCTGCCCGCGTGATTTCTCTGGTGGATCGTAGCGAATACAAACGCGCGCAGGCACCGCTTGGCACCAAAATCAGTCACAAAGCTTTTGGTCGTGAGCGCCGCTATCCTTTAGTCAATAAGTGGTCGATAAAAGGCTAACTTATAACGCTTTATTCTGGGGCGCGTTGAACAATCAAACACGCCCTAATACTTTATGATTAGCTGGGTGCTTACCCAGCTTTTTTAGTGGCTCATTTTGACGCCCTTCCCCTTGGTTATCATCATTTTATTTGAGTCTCTCATGAGCTTGTTAAGCGCTAGTGTCTTTATTCTTTTACTTATTATATTAGCCGCGCTTGTTTCAAGCTCTGAGATGGCGATTGCCTCAGCACGCAAAATTAAGCTGCAAGTCATGGCAAAAGAGGGCGAGGTACGCGCGCTTGATGTGCTCAATATGCAAGAGCACTCTGGTAGCTTTATCACCGTGGTCCAAGTCGTGCTCAACGCCGTCGCCATTTTGGCTGGTGCTATTGGCGAGTCAGCGATCAGCTCTTATTTGCAGGTACTATTGGGTCATGAAACCTTGGCGTCTATCGTATCATTTGTACTCGTCACTAGTATCTTTATCCTATTTGCAGACTTGATGCCGAGGCGTTTGGCGATGTCTAACTCTGAGCATATCGCTATCAGACTAGTTAGACCGATGATCTTTTTGATCTTTATTCTAAAGCCGCTGATTTGGGTATTTGATGGCGCGGCCAATTTAGTCTTTAAACTCATTGGCATCTCAACCGTACGCCGCGACGATATGACGCCAGAGGATATCTACGCGGTCATGGATGCCGGTGCTGAGGCCGGCGTTCTCAAAAAACAAGAACACCATCTAATTGAGAACATTTTTGAGATGCAAGAGCGCACGGTAACCTCAGTGATGAATCCGCGCGAGCACATCGTCTACTTCAATAGCGATACCACAACTGAGCAAGCTGTCTCGGTCATGATAGAGCAGCCACACAATAAGTTTTTGGTCTGTCGCAATGATGATTTGGAACATATCATTGGCTACGTTGAATCGCGCACCTTTTTGGCCTCAGTGCTTGAGCAGCGCAAAGTGGAGTTAACTGACAAGGCATTGTTAGAACTGGCGCTCTTTATCCCAGATACGCTGTCACTGTTTGAGGTGTTAGAGACCTTTAAGTCAAACGGCGCTGACTTTGCGGTTATTGTTAATGAGTATGCGATGGTTGTGGGCGTCATCACCTTAAAGGATGTGATGAGCATTGTGATGGGCGAGCTTGTGACGTTAGAGGAGCAGCTTATTGTACAACGTACCGAAAACTCTTGGCTGGTGGACGGTATGACGCCAATCGAGGATGTGATACGTGCTTTGGGTATCGTCAACCTGCCCTTTAGTCAAAATTATGAAACCATTAGCGGCTTTATGACCTATATGCTGCGCAAAATTCCAAAGAAGACAGATACTATCGAATACGCGCATTATCGGTTTGAGATTCTGGCAACCGATAATCTTAAGATCAATCAGCTACTGGTTACCAAACTTGACGACAGCTGATAAGTGAGTTTAAAAGCCTTTTGAGCTAATCGCGTGCGCCAAAGATCGCTGTACCCACACGTACCATAGTCGAGCCGCTTGCAATCGCCTCTGCCATATCGCCACTCATCCCCATACTCAAAGTATCCCAAGCGATGAGCTCTGGATGCGCCTCCTTAATCTCATTAAATAATGTTTTAGTACGCTTAAAAGCATCGGTATCTGTTTTGGACGGGATAATCATCAGGCCGCGCAGACATAACTGCTCATAGTTCTTTATCGCGGTTACTAACTCTGGTAGCTCGCTTGGCAAACATCCTGACTTACTGTCTTCGTTATCAATATTTATCTGAATCAAAACGTTGAGTGCGCCCATATTCTCAGGGCGCTGCTCATTTAAGCGCTTGGCAATAATGTCACGCTCAAGCGTCTGTACCCAATCAAAATTTTCAGCGATATCTCGCGTCTTATTGCGCTGAATGCTACCAATATAATGCCAAACGATGTCACTCGTTTTGGACTCATTTTTTAGCACTTCTATTTTTTCAAGCGCCTCTTGCAAGTAATTTTCACCAAAATGGCGCTGTCCTTGCTCAGCTAAAGTGGCAATCATTGGCGCAGGCTTGGTCTTTGAGACCGCAAGTAAAGTGACGTTGTTCTTGTTTGCTAACTTGCAGGCACCTTTAACTTGCTCAAGCGTTTGTCCCCAGCGCTCAACCAAAGCTTCGCTATCAAAGCCGAGCTCTACAACATGCTCACTTTTATCATTGTAATTATTGCTCATAACTCTCTCATTTATTCGTTTGCGATGGTCAGTCTATTCTCTTTACCTATAATGGCATTATTTTTAAATTTTGTCTTAATATGGCATATATTTTGCTCTTAAATTAAATATTAGTTGAGTGTTTATGATATTGTTATCTCAACCACTTAACAATCAAATGCTTGTCAGCTTTGCATGGTTGGCCTTTACTGATGACTTTTAGCGACTGGCTAGGTGCTACTGATTTGTCCTTACCGATAGGAATACCCAATTATGGCTGAAAAGAACACCTTGAATATTGAAGATTTATTGCGTTTTGCAGTCAAACACAATGCATCAGATTTACACATATCAGCTGGTATGCCCGCGATGATCCGCGTCGATGGTGAGATGACCCGTATCAATATGCCTGTGATGACGCATCAAGTGGTACATCAGCTCATCTACGACATTATGAACGATAAGCAGCGCGCTGATTTTGAGGAGTTTTTTGAGACCGACTTTTCTTTTGAGATTCCAGATTTAGCACGGTTTCGGGTCAACGCCTTTAATCAAAATCGCGGCGCAGGTGCCGTATTTCGTACTATTCCCTCCAAAGTATTGACGATGGAGGACTTAGGTATGGGTGAGGTGTTCAAGCGCGTCTCTGACTTTAAACGCGGCGTGGTCTTGGTGACAGGCCCTACGGGTTCAGGTAAATCAACGACCCTTGCCGCTATGATCGATTATATCAACGAGAGCCGCAAAGAGCATATTTTAACGATTGAGGATCCTATTGAGTTTGTACATGAGTCCAAAAAAAGCCTGATCAATCAGCGCGAAGTGCATAGAGATACTTTAGGCTTTGAGCCTGCGCTGCGCTCAGCACTACGTGAGGATCCTGATATTATTCTCGTCGGTGAGCTGCGAGACCTTGAGACCATACGCTTAGCGCTTACCGCTGCTGAAACGGGGCATTTAGTCTTTGGCACTTTGCACACAAGCTCTGCGGCCAAAACCATTGACCGCGTCATCGACGTCTTCCCTGCCGCCGAAAAAGACATGATTCGCGCGATGCTATCAGAGTCGCTACAAGCGGTTATCTCACAAACCCTGCTACGTCGTCAAACCGGCGGACGTATTGCCGCTCACGAGATTATGCTTGGCACGCCCGCTATTCGTAACTTGATTCGCGAAAACAAAATTGCACAGATGTACTCCTCTATTCAGACGGGAGCTGGCGACGGTATGATCACTTTAGATCAAACCCTCAAAAACCTAGTAGCGCAAGGCGTTATAAGTAAAGACGTTGCTCGTCCTTACGCCAAGCAACCAGAAGCATTTATTTAACACAACACATTTAAATCAGCATGACATGACAAGCTTAAGGACAAGGATAGATCACTATGGATTTTGATAAATTATTACAACTGATGGTCAAAAAAAACGGCTCTGACCTTTTTATCACTGCTGATGTTCCGCCTTCTATGAAAGTCAATGGTCAGATATTAGCGATTGGCAAGACGCCGCTTAGCGCTGAGCAATCTATGGCTTGGGTCAAAAGCGTGATGACACCCAGTCAAGTTAAAGAGTTTGAGACGACTAACGAGTGTCAGTTCGCCATTACCGATAAAGCGCAGCAGGCCCGTTTTCGGGTTAGTGCCTTTGTTCAGCGTGATATGGCAGGTATGATCCTGCGTAAGATTGAAAACAAGATTCCAACGGTTGAAGAGCTGTGTTTACCGCCCTCGCTAAAAGAGCTGGCGATGAAAAAACGCGGAATTATCCTATTGGTCGGTGCCACAGGAACGGGAAAATCCTCTACCTTAGCTGCCATGATCGGTCACCGTAATCAGCACTCTCATGGTCATATCATCACTATCGAAGACCCTATCGAGTTTATTCATGAGCACCGCGGCTGTATCATCACTCAGCGCGAGGTCGGTATCGATACCTTGTCCTTTGAAGCGGGCCTCAAAAACACCTTGCGTCAGGCGCCCGATGTTATCTTGATTGGTGAGATTCGTAATCCTGAGGTTATGAGCTACGCTATTCAATATGCCGAAACAGGTCATTTGGTATTTGCAACCTTACATGCCAATAACGCCAACCAAGCGATTGATCGTATCATTCACTTTTTTGAGTCCGAGCGCCACAGTCAACTGCTTATGGATCTCTCGCTAAACTTACAAGCCATCGTCGCCCAGCAACTGATACCGACCCCTGATGGTGAGGGCTGCCGCGCTGCGGTAGAGATTTTATTGAACTCAAAACTAATCAGTAGCTGTATTCGTAAAGGTGATATTCACGAGATTAAAGAAGTTATGACGCGCTCGCGTGACAGCAATATGCAAACCTTTGATCAGGCGCTACTTGATTTGTACGAAGAAGGCGAAATCACTTACGAAGATGCGATTATGCATGCGGACTCCGCCAATGATCTGCGCCTAAAAATCAAACTCAGCGGCAAAAACCGCGGCGAAAAAGTTGATGAAGATTCTGACGGGCTATCACTGGTTATCAATTAGAGCCCTTTAATTTTAGTATCCTCTTCTTTGACATACCTACTCTTGTAGTGCTTATATAATTAACCCTCAAAAAAACAGCCCTCATCTTGAGCGCTGTTTTTTACGTTATAATCAAAATTTATTTTAACGCCTATTATCTAGCATTGTCTTGGCACTCTTTATTATTGCAGATACCGTACAGCACTAGCGAGTGACCTGAGAGCTTAAAGCCATGCTCTTTGGCTACCTTGAGCTGTTCTTCTTCGATAATTTCATTATGAAACTCAATGATCTTACCGCAGCCATCACAGACCAAGTGGTCATGATGCTCTTCTTGGGTAATCTCAAACACTGATAGATTATTTTCAAAGTTATGCCGCTCAACGATGCCTGCTTGCTCAAACTGAGTCAACACGCGGTAAACGGTTGCAAGGCCTACATCTTCACCTTGTCCAATGAGTGCCTTGTATACCTCTTCTGCGCTCATATGATGCATCTCAGCGCTCTCAAGCAGCTCCAATATTTTGATACGAGGCAAGGTTACTTTTAGTCCCGCTTTACGTAGATCTTGATTAGTTAAAGACATAATATTCCTTTTAACGGTCAGATTTTAGCAACTGATTGGACGCCTTTATTCTTAATTTGGGCTTATTAAGTACCAAAGCGCAAGTCCCTGAATTTACGATAAAAACAGTTTATCATCTTAGAGTAGGTTTGGTAAATAATGTGGTAAATGGTAGGCAATAGGTTCTAAATGACGTATCATTTGTCCAAGATTGTCGGTAGTACTTATTGTTGATAGCAGTACTTATCATTGATAGTACTTATTGTCGATAATATATATTTTTGGCAGTACTTAACACTACCGCGCCTAATCCATTTTTTAATGAGTCATCTTATCATGATACAGTCATTGACCACTCGTTTGTTTTATCGTCCGCAAAGCCTGTTACGTAGAGCGGCTACTATTGGCATGTTGAGCGCAGCAGTTGCAATGTCTGGCTGCTCTTTGCTTAGTGTATACAAAATAGATTTGCCGCAAGGGACGCCTGTCACTCAAGTACAAGCGCAAAAGCTTAAAGTCGGTATGAACCAAAACCAGGTGCTCTATGTGTTGGGTAGCCCTGCCATCAGAGATACCCTAGCGCCTAACCGCTGGGACTACATCTATGATTACAAGGCGGGTACTGAGGGCGAGCGTAAGGGAATCGCTGATGTCAAAAACGCCAGTCAGCATCTGATTGTATACTTTGATGAGCGCGGTATTGTTACGCGTATTGAAGGTATAGAGACCCTTCCAGCATCATAATTCATAGTGTAACGTTGTCATTACTCTACGTTTAATGACGTGATTTGTTTTTGCGCTGAGACATTGGATCAGCGCTCAAACTACGATACACCTCGATACGATCAAAGGGCTGCAAGCGGTAATTAAGCGACTGTTTTTGTGCATAGATACCCACATGCCAGCGCTTAGCTGTTGGCACTTTTATGTCTACAGCTTGCTCGCACCAAGACGCCAAAGAGGCAAATCTCGCCAGCCATCCTGCTTGCATGAGTGCCTCATATAGTGTTGTCCCCTCTTCAACCACAAGCGTTGTGTAATGCTGACGCTGCGGCTTTTCTGCATAAGCTAAGTAAACCGTTATAGGATTAGCTATCAGCTCAGCCACTGCAATACCCACCCTATCAAAGCCAGCACCAGTGCTAAAGGGACGATGAGGCGTATCGCCACACGCCATAGATTATAAAACCCTTCATTAGCAAAGTTAAGTGATTTGCGTAGATGACTGATCTTCATCTGCCAGCCTGCAAATATAGACAATAGCAAAACTGCTACCGTGCTAATGATAACCAGCAGCCCAACCAACCAACTTGCAGGTATTAGTACCACTAGCAATAGCCCTAAAACCAGAGTAACAATTAAACTAACCATCACACCAAACTTGTGACTTAACTGCCCAGCGGCGTAATGCAACAGGTAACTGGCCACAAAAATAACCCCAGTCCAATATAGTAATTGACCGATCGGCGGTAAGCTAAGCCCGCTTATAAACAAAGCTATCACGCCAACGACGAGCTGTAGTATCCATATCGGTAGTACCAGCTTACTTGCTCTATGACTCTTGGTCGCCCGATGAATCGCAGGGCGATTTGAGGCAGCGCTATTTGAAGCTGCCACCGCGCTCCCTATTTGCCGAGCCGCCAGATTTTGACCGAACCAATATAGGCCAGTACCTGCACCTACGCTGACCAGTGCTAACGCCACCGCGCGTCCCCATTCGCTCAAGCTAATACCTGTCATCGCAAACTCAATCTGCGGCAAACCATTAGCTACGCCAAGTATCAAGCCAAGTATCATAAGCCCAAGACCGATAGGTAATGGCGCTACCCCGAGTAAGCTCAATAGTACCGCTATCACCATCAAACCTGCGGCAATAGCAAAGCTTGGAATAGCAGGGTCACTATCGAGCGCCATCAGCCCTGTGATAATACCCTCAGCTGCTCCTGAAATGACCAGTGCAGCAATCACAATAGAGACGAGTGCAGCAAGCCAACCAAAGCTGCGCCAAAATGGACTGGCATCAGCTTCACGCGTTAGTTTTTGCATGCCTGCTATTGGCGCATCGATACTGCGATAAGCTAAGGCAATCTCAGCGTAGACCACAGGCAGGGATACTAATACCATAGCCAGTAGCCACAATAGCCAAAAGTCAATTTCACCAATAGCGCTAGGCGCAAACCAACGAAAGAGCAATAAGGGCAAAAGCGCGGCGATAAAGTAAGAAGCGTAGCGAATCATGATAATCTCAACCAAAATAGCAGATAAGAGTAGGTTTATAATGATAAAAAAACCCCGATAACGGGGCTTTATAATTTAACATAAAGATTTTAAAACTTGGGCACCAAAGATATTAGTGAACGGCGCTAATATAATCTGACAAGATACGAATATCACGATCGGATAATCTTGAAGCGACCGTTTGCATCATGCCTTTTTCGCCTTCTTTGGCCGCATCATTGTAACGCATCTGAGCATCACCATCGACCTCATCTTCACGGCCTGCAGCGCGGAATAGTTTGAGCTGCGTTGAGATGTATTCGGCATGCTGTCCGCCCAGACGTGGAAACGCCGCCCATGCGTTGCCAGCGGCATCAGGACCATGACAACCCGCACAGCCAATCACGTTACGTGATTTAGCGCCGCCTAGATATAGCTTAGTCGCTTCTTGGTGCGTTGCAGGATTGCCAAAGCCTACGCTCCACGGCGCTTGATTAGCATAGTATGCGGCAACGTTTGCCATATCTTGCTGCGATAGGTTAGCGACCTGTGATTGCATAATGCCATTAACGCGATAACCTGACTTAAAGTTGATGAGTTGCTTATAGAGGTATTTGACATTTTGACCGCCAAGGTTAGGCTGTGATGGGATCGGACTGACGCCATCGACACCATGACAGGCCGCGCATACGGTCTCAGCGATTTGTTTACCAGCATTAATGTCATGCTCAGGAACGATAATGGCACTGTGAGCGCTAAAACTTGCAACACATAAGCTGGCGGCAGCAATTAACTTTTTCATTGATAACAATCCTACTGGCTCGGCATAAGACTAATATGAGATAGTAAGTAACTTTCAGACATTCGGCAGATCAAACTGTACTTAATCGTTATCAGCGACAACTTTTATGTCGCAACATGGCTATGCGAAAGTCTTAGTTTTATACTATTTCAGATGACTTACTGATATCAGGGTTTATTTATAAATATTATAGCAAGACTTTGTAGTATTTGCCTACTTAATCCTAGCACCATATGGTTTTTGTGCCGATTGATTTTATGACAAATTATTGACTCTATAACAACGACGATCTTGCGCCACCTACTTCGCAGACTACATGACTTTTAAGTCGTGATAATACTATTTAGCCATATGTTCTATTAATTGCCTGTAATCCTCGTCGCTACAGGTCTCGCACAATCCGCCAGCTGGCATCTGAATCATGCCGTTCTTTACCGAATCAATCAGAGCGGGCATACCCTTTTGCTGTATGAGTTTTTGCCATTTAGCACTATCGCCTTTTTTGATAGCTCTTAGGGCGCCACTATCATGACACGCCGCGCACGAGTCGTTGTAGATAGCCTCTACATCAGCAGCTTGAACCGTTGTTGCTGCGCTCAAACTAAGTATGACGATAGCACTACTACCTATGAACACGCGTTTGAGTTGGGTTAATGATTTGATTAAAAGTGTGGTGAATGCATACATGGAACACCTCCTTTATTGCTCTATAATCTCTCAACTATCATTGTAACCATATATGTCGACTTTAAGTAGGTTTATCAAGTTTGGCTTTGGTAAATCTCAAATGGACTTATTACCCTACCCAAAATAATTTTGAAGGCATTATCTAGTTTAATGTTATGCTGCACTTATAATTTATCTGGTGTTTAAACTCAGATAACCCAAATTTTATTTTTAGAGTAACGAGTCACTTATGAGTACCCCGTTCAACGATGTCGCTGCCGAAAATGCAGCATTCAATACCAAATCTCGCCAGCGTATTCAGCAAACTGAGTTTATGACCTCAGCGCCTACCTTTCGTCTTTGCCCTCCTGATGAGGGCTTTGAAGTGGCTTTTGCTGGGCGCTCAAACGCAGGTAAATCATCAGCGATCAATGCCTTGACCAATCAGCGGCAGCTGGCACGCTCGTCTAAAACACCTGGACGCACGCAGATGATTAATTTTTTTAGTATTGGTGATACGCATACCCGTCTGGTTGATTTGCCAGGCTATGGCTATGCTGCGGTGCCGCTTGAGATGAAAAAAGAGTGGCAAGTAGAGCTTGAGGAGTACTTAGTATCGCGCTCTAGTTTGGCAGGCTTGGTGTTGATGAGTGATATTCGCCACCCGCTCAAGTTCTTTGATGAGCAGATGCTGCACTGGGCCAAAGACGGCGAGTTGCCAGTACACATTTTACTCACTAAGGCGGATAAATTTAAATACGGCGCTTCTAAAAACGCCTTACTCAATACTCGCAAAAGGCTAAAAGAGCTGGGGCTTGATTGTACTATTCAGCTGTTCTCCGCCCTTAGAAAAGAAGGCCTTGATGAATTAGCAGGGGTAATGGGACACTGGTATGAGTACAAGCTAGGCAAGAATAATGTCCTTGAATACCCTACCAAAGCTGATGATACAGCGCTCTTGGATAGTGGAGGCACGATTGAACAACAGCCAGAT
>NZ_JBQQFC010000073.1:0-10410 GCF_052258445.1 Psychrobacter sp. T6-1 | reverse complement strand
TATTCGTGAAGGCGGCCGTACGGTAGGCGCTGGTGTTGTTGCTTCAGTTAAGGACTAATCATTAGATTAGCTTTTACCTGTTAGACTTAGCGTCTAACTGCTAGACATAGAAAAGCCATCCGTCAGGGTGGCTTTTTTGTATTTTGAGACAAGATAACACCATATTTGTCTTAAAATATAAACTCATTAGACAAATTTATATAAAAAAATACAGCAAAACTTGCATTCTAATTAAAGATAGGTATAATTATCAGCCTTAACACCCATAGGCGATTGGCTCAATTGGTAGAGCATCGGTCTCCAAAACCGAGGGTTGTAGGTTCGAGTCCTACATCGCCTGCCATCTTCTTATCATATCTTCTGTTATACGCCACCTCCTAAGTGAGTTCTTTATGAGCAATAATCAGGATAACCTCGATTCTAAGTTATCTGATGCCCCTAATACGGCGGCTGGTGGAATGCTGAGCAAATCAAAGCACGTTTCAGCAGGGAACACCTCTGCTGTCGAAGTCGCTAAGACTGGTTCAGCTAAAGATATGATGCTATGGTTACTTGCCATAGTGGCATTAATTGCAGCGACTTTTGCAAATCAGTACTTGCCGGGGTATTGGCAAGCGGCGAATGACGTTTGGGTACGTATTGGTATCATCGTCGCGCTCGCCGTATTTGCATTAGTGTGTTTGGCGCTGACTCACCAAGGTCGCGCCTTTAAAATCCTACTAAGAGACGCAGCAGTTGAACTGCGCCGCGTCACTTGGCCAGGTAAAGATGAGACCTTTCAATACACATGGCAGACGATTGTCGTCATAGGTATCGTTGGGTTTTTTATTTGGTTACTCGATAACTTCTTTAATTGGTTCGTCGGTATCTTTATCGGCTAAGATCTATTGGTTATAAGCTTTTAGCAAAACCATATTAGTTCTAGCTGGCGTTTATCTATAACGACTCAAACGATCAGGAGCGTCAAATGCGTTGGTATATTGTCCAAGCGTTTTCAGGATATGAAAAGCAAGTACAGCGTTCACTAACAGATCGTATTAATCGTAGCGACTTTGCAGACTCTTTTGGTGATGTTCTTGTGCCAACAGAAGAAGTCGTCGAGATGAAAGACGGTAAAAAACGCAAAAGTGAGCGTAAGTTCTTTCCAGGTTATGTCTTAATCGAAATGGAGATGAACGATAACACTTGGCACATCGTCAAAGAATGTCCGCGCATCATGGGCTTTATTGGTGGTACGCCTGAGACGCCAGCACCGATCACCCAGGCAGAAGCGGATCGTATTTTAAACCGTTTGAACCAAGCTGAAGCAGATCCTCGTCCCAAGACTTTATTTGAGCCAGGTGAAGAGCTACTGGTCATCGACGGTCCCTTTACTGACTTTAAAGGTATGGTCGAAAAAGTGGATTACGAAAAATCCAAGCTACATCTTACAGTAAATGTATTTAATAGACCCACTCAGGTCGAACTTGAATTTAGTAAAGTTGAAAAATTAGACTAAAACATTTCTTAAAGTTTTATCAACCGGGGAGCTACCTATTATTATTTAGATAATAATTTAGCGCTATTACCCATATAGGAGAGAATCATGGCTAAGAAGATTGATGGTTACATCAAACTACAAGTGCCTGCAGGCAAAGCAAACCCTTCACCGCCGATCGGTCCAGCACTGGGTCAAAAAGGCGTGAACATCATGGCGTTCTGTAAAGAATTTAACGCTGCGACCTCAAGCCAAGAGCCAGGTCTACCAATTCCAACAGAGATTACCGTTTATAGCGATAAGTCTTTTACCTTCATCATGAAGTCACCACCAGCGGCGTTTTTACTACGTAAAGCTGCTGGTATCGCTAAAGGCTCAGGCACCCCTAATACCGCTAAAGTTGGTAAAGTGTCACGTGAGCAGTTAGAAGAGATTGTAAAGACTAAAGATGCTGATTTAACGGCTGCTGATCTTGACGCCGCTGTTCGTACCATCGCTGGTACCGCACGTTCAATGGGCATTACCGTGGAGGGTGTGTAAATGAGTAAGCTAACCAAACGCCAAAAAGAAATTAACAACCGTGTTGATAACGACAAGCAATACACTATCGAAGAAGCGGTTCAGATCTTAAATGATTTGCCAGCGCTAAAATTTAAAGAGTCTATCGATATTGCTATCAACTTGGGTGTTGACCCACGTAAATCTGATCAAGTGGTTCGTGGTGCTACCAACCTACCTGCGGGTACGGGTAAAACCAAGCGCGTCGCTGTATTTGCTCAAGGCGCTGCTGCTGAAGCTGCAAAAGAAGCGGGTGCTGACATTGTAGGTTTTGAAGACCTAGCAGAACAAATCAAAGCCGGCAACATGGACTTTGATGTCGTTATTGCAGCTCCTGATGCTATGCGCGTTGTGGGTCAGTTGGGTACGATCTTAGGTCCTCGTGGCCTCATGCCTAACCCAAAAGTTGGTACAGTAACACCAAACGTTGCTGAAGCTGTGACTAACGCAAAAGCGGGTCAAGCACAATACCGCGTAGACAAAGCAGGTATTATCCACACGACTATCGGTCAAGTTGGTTTTACCGCGGAGCAAGTTATTCAAAACGCTGGGGCACTGCTTACTGATCTAAAGCGCGCTAAGCCTGCAACGTCGAAAGGTACTTTCATTAAGAAAATTACCCTATCTAGTACTATGGGCCCAGGTATCACTATTGATCCTGTTCCATATCGCATGGCCAAATAATTTTATTTAAGCCCTAAGGTTTGAGTAATAAAAAAATTCTAAGAATTAGGTCAGCATAGTCTTTGCTATGCTGTCTAAGACCGTAGGTAAAGCGCAGTTATAAGAGAGTAATATAGCTTATAGCTGAGCTTGTTAATCGATGACAGATGAAAATCTCAATTGTCCTACGCAGACGGTGACCCACCCAGTTTAAACCTAGAGCAGGTAAGATGAAAGCTGTCTTACCACTCATTGTTATTCTGATAACGGTGCCGTAATCAGTCGCTGCTGGTTAGTTCTATCAGTAGCGTATCGTATCAAGTCAGTCCTGTTTTGTGGTTTAGACTACATGAGGATTGGTAAGATTAAAGGAGTCAACTTATGGCATTAACGCTAGAGCAAAAACAACAAGTTGTGGCTGAAGTGTCTGAAGTTGCTGCTAATGCTTACTCAGCAGTAGCTGCCGAATATCACGGTATTGGTGTTGCAAAGCTTACTCAGCTGCGCGAACAAGCCCGTGGTAAAGGTGTCGTTTTAAAAGTGGTCAAAAACACTTTAGCAAAACGCGCTTTTGAAGGCACTAAGTTTGAGAGCATGTCAGACCGTATGACTGGTCCACTACTTTTGGCCTTTTCTATGGAAGATTTGGGATCTGCTGCCAGAGTCGTTTACGACTTTAGCAAAGATAACAAAGCTTTGGAGACCAAATTAGTATCAGTCGGTGGTGAAGTTTATGGTCCAGAAGAGCTAGAGCGCGTATCGAAGCTACCAACTCGCGACGAAGCACTCTCTATCCTCATGGCGACTATGAATGCACCAGTGACCAAGCTTGTCCAGACTATGAACGCAGTTCCAGGCAAATTTGTTCGCACTGTAGCAGCAATCAAAGACGCAAAAGAAGCGGCTTAATTGCTTGTTTTAACTTAAATTTTGTAGCGTACTATCTAGGTTATTTAACCTATCTATACACGCTATTAGAATCAATTAAATTTTATCAGATAACGGAGAGTTCTCATGGCACTATCTAAAGATGATGTGTTAAACGCAATTGCTGAAATGTCAGTAATGGATATCGTTGAGCTAATCAGCGACATGGAAGAAAAATTCGGCGTAACTGCTGCTGTTGCCGCTGCACCTGCTGCTGCTGGTCCTGCTGCTGCTGCTGCTGAAGAAAAAGACGAATTTGACGTCGTTCTTTCAAGCTTTGGCGAAAAGAAAGTTGCGGTCATTAAAGCCGTACGTGAAGCGACTGGCCTTGGTCTAAAAGAAGCGAAAGATTTGGTTGAAAGTGCTCCAGCACCAATCAAAGAAGGCGCAACTAAAGACGAAGCTGAAGAGTTGAAGAAGAAGCTTGAAGAAGCTGGTGCAAGCGTTGAACTAAAGTAAGTTTAACCTAGTACACAAAAGAGCTGGTAATGCCTTGCATTGCCAGCTCTTTTTTATTATAATAAACAGCTTGACCTTTTGTGTCTGCCAAAGCCTGAGCACAAGCGGTGGATACCCATCAAAAGGACAGACGATATACATGCAAGCACACACGCCAGTTTTTGAAATAAGTTGACTTATGCTAGACGTCTTTAGATGTTTGGCGTTTTTTTGTGTCTGCATGCTTTCCTACTAAAACTATAGTTATATTGATTCTAGAATTTTTATCTAATCCTAAATGGTTGTACTGCTTATTAGCAGATTCATAGAGGTGACGGTATTGCTTTTATCTATACCTGATGGCGATAGATGACTAGCTTTATATTTAGAGCTTACATTTACCCATGTTGCATTGAGCTTAAGTATACCGAGCTTCAGTGATTTTATCGTCAGGCTTAATACGTTTTATCTCGTTGTTTTATTATCGTTTACGTCGTCAACTTTATATAAGTTGGTCACGCTTTTCATTTGTTTTCATGTTTACTGTAAGGACTCTCGATGGCATATTCTTATACTGAAAAAAAGCGTATTCGCAAAAGTTTTGCTGAATTGCCCACTGTAATGGACATTCCCTATTTACTGTCTATTCAAGTAGATTCCTACGAGCAATTTTTGCAAGAGCACAAAAAGCCAAAAGCTCGTGAGAATACTGGTTTGCAAGCGGCATATTCTTCTATTTTCCCAATTGAGAGCCACTCAGGTAACGCTGAACTGCAATTTGTTGAGTATTACTTAGGGGACCCTGAATTTGATGAGCGTGAGTGTATTTTGCGTGGCTCAACCTTTGCAGCCCCAATGCGTGTCAAGATTCGTCTGATTATTAAAGACAAAGACAGCAAAGATAAAGATAGCAAAGCGGCGATCAAAGATATCCGTGAGCAAAGTGTCTATATGGGCGAGATGCCACTGATGACTAACAATGGTACCTTCATCATCAACGGTACTGAGCGTGTCATCGTGTCGCAATTACATCGCTCGCCTGGTGTGTTCTTTGATCATGACAAAGGTAAATCACACTCTAGTGGTAAAGTGCTTTATAACGCCCGTATTATCCCATACCGTGGCTCATGGCTTGACTTTGAATTCGATGCTAAAGACTTAGTCTTTGCTCGTATTGACCGTCGCCGTAAGTTATTAGCGTCAATTATCCTACGTGCACTAGGTTTGAGCACAAGCGAGATCTTAGACTTGTTCTTTGACAAAGTAGCTGTGTATAAAGGCGATGAGCAATTTGAGATTGACTTGGTTGCTGATCGCTTGCGCGGTGAGATGGCGCAGTTCGATATCGTATCGCCTGATGGTGACGTTATTGTAGAGCAGGGCAAACGTATCAATGCGCGCCGTATCCGTCAGCTTGAAGAAGCAGGTATGACGAAAATTGCGGTGCCTGATGAATATCTGTATGAGCGTATTTTGGCAGAAGACATCGTCGTGAATGATGAGGTTATCGCGCGCGCAAATACACTTATTGATCACGAGTTATTGGTTAAACTCAGCTCATATGAAGCAAGCGATGCTATCAGAGAGTTCAGCATCTTGTTCACCAATGATATCGATCAAGGTAGTTATATTGCCGATACGTTACGTGCTGATAGTACCTCAAGCCGTGAAGAGGCGCTGATTGAGATCTATAAAGTCATGCGTCCAGGTGAGCCGCCAACGGTTGAGACTGCCGAAAAACTATTCGATAGCATGTTCTTTAACGCTGATCGTTACGACTTATCGAACGTCGGTCGTATGAAGTTTAACCGCCGCTTAGGTCTTGATTTTGAAGATACGGACGATGCTGATATTCAGCGCGGACGCAGCGTCTTGACTAACGATGATATCGTCAACGTATTAAAAGAGCTGATTGAGATCCGTAACGGTCGCGGCGAAGTCGATGATATTGATCATTTAGGTAACCGCCGTATTCGTTCGGTAGGTGAGATGGCAGAGAACCAATTCCGTGTTGGTCTGGTACGTGTTGAGCGTGCGGTCAAAGAGCGTCTGAGCTCAGCTGAGTCTGATAACTTATCACCGCAAGATTTGATTAATTCAAAACCTGTCGCTGCTGCGGTCAAAGAGTTCTTTGGTTCAAGCCAGCTGTCGCAGTTTATGGATCAAAATAACCCGTTATCAGAAGTCACGCACAAACGCCGCGTCTCCGCGTTAGGACCAGGTGGTCTAACTCGTGAACGTGCTGGTTTTGAGGTTCGTGACGTTCATGATACACATTATGGCCGTGTCTGCCCGATTGAGACGCCAGAGGGTCCAAACATTGGTCTTATTAACTCCTTAGCGACCTTTGCCAAAACCAACAGCTTTGGTTTCTTAGAGACGCCTTATCGCCGCGTAGTCGATGGTAAGGTCACTGACAAAATCGAATACCTATCAGCCATTGAAGAAGTGGGTACTGTGATTGCACAGGCCGACTCACCAGTGACTGAAGATGGTGCGTTATCTGATGAGATGGTCAGTGTGCGTAGCTATGGTGAATTCGTGCGTATGCCACCAGAAAAAGTGACGCATATGGATGTGTCACCAAGTCAGGTCGTATCAGTAGCAGCGGGTCTGATACCATTCCTAGAGCATGATGATGCTAACCGTGCCTTGATGGGTTCGAACATGCAGCGTCAGGCGGTGCCAACACTACGTGCTGATAAGCCGCTAGTCGGTACGGGTATGGAGCGTCACGTTGCTCGTGACTCAGGTGTTTGTGTTATCGCTAAGCGTGGCGGTGTGATCGAAGATGTTGATGCGTCACGTATTGTGGTACGTGTCAATGAAGACGAGATGACCGCAGGTGAGGCGGGTATCGATATCTATAATTTGATCAAATACACACGCTCAAACCAGAACACTTGTATCAACCAACGCATTATTGTCAACCAAGGCGATGAGATTGCTTTGGGTGATATCTTGGCGGATGGTCCATCTACCGATTTAGGTGAGTTGGCACTAGGTCAGAATATCCGCATCGCCTTTATGCCGTGGAACGGTTATAACTTTGAGGATTCTATTCTTTTATCTGAAAAAGTCGTCAAAGAAGATCGTTTTACGACCATTCATATTCAAGAATTGACCTGTGTGGCGCGTGATACCAAGCTTGGAACCGAAGAGATTACTGCGGATATTCCAAATGTGGGTGAAGCGGCTCTATCAAGTCTAGATGAGGCGGGTATCGTTTATATTGGTGCTGAAGTAGACGCAGGCGACATCTTAGTTGGTAAAGTCACACCAAAAGGTGAGACGCAACTGACGCCAGAGGAAAAACTACTCAGAGCTATCTTTGGTGAAAAAGCGGCTGATGTCAAAGACACCTCATTACGTGTCCCAACATCAAGCAAAGGCACGGTTATTGACGTACAAGTCTTTACCCGTGATGGCGTCGAAAAAGACGCTCGCGCTCGCGCTATCGAAAAATCGCAGCTTGATAGCTACCGCAAGGATTTAAAAGAAGAGCTACGCATCTTTGAAGAAGCCGCTCGTGGTCGTATCGGTACGCTCCTTGATGGTCAAAAAGTCAGCGGTGGTTCCGGCCTAAAAGCGGGTACCGTTATGGCGCTGGCTGACATGAAAGAGATGAGCCTTGAGACTTTGCTGGATATTCAGCCTGTCGAAGAGGAAATCTCTGAGCGCTTGACGCAGATCGCAGAGTACTTAGTCGATAAGCAAAAAGATATCGATACCAAGTTTGCTGAGAAGAAACGCAAACTAACAGCAGGGGACGACTTACAACATGGCGTACAAAAAATCGTCAAGGTTTATCTTGCGGTTAAGCGTCGTATCCAGCCTGGTGACAAGATGGCGGGTCGTCACGGTAACAAAGGTGTAGTATCACGTATTATGCCAGTTGAAGATATGCCATATGATGAGCATGGCAATACGGTTGATATCGTATTGAACCCGCTTGGCGTACCTTCGCGTATGAACATCGGTCAGGTGCTCGAGACGCATTTGGGTATGGCAGCGAAAGGCTTGGGCGAGAAGATTGACGGCATGCTTAAAGCACAAGCGGCAATCAAAGACTTACGCGATTTCTTAGACCAAATTTATAATAAAGTTGGTGGTGAGCAAGTCGACCTCGACAGCTTGTCTGATGACGATATTATGGCCTTGGCAAGCAACTTACGTGGCGGCGTTCCGATGGGCACAGCAGTATTTGATGGTGCGCATGAGCATCAAGTCAAAGATCTACTTGAGCTTGCAGGTCTAGCTCGTGATGGTCAGCAGACATTATATGATGGTCGTACCGGTCAGCAGTTCGATCGTAAAGTGACGGTCGGTTATATGTATATGCTCAAGCTTAACCATTTGGTTGATGACAAAATGCATGCACGCTCGACGGGTTCTTACTCATTAGTCACCCAGCAACCACTCGGTGGTAAAGCGCAGTTCGGTGGTCAGCGCTTTGGTGAGATGGAAGTATGGGCACTAGAAGCATACGGTGCCACTTACACCTTGCAAGAGATGCTAACGGTGAAGTCTGATGATGTCGAAGGCCGTACCCGTATGTACAAAAACATCGTTGATGGTGAGCAGTACATGGACCCAGGTATGCCTGAATCCTTTAACGTTTTGACCAAAGAAATCAAATCACTAGGTCTTAATATTGAGTTAAAAGAAAACAATTAAGCTTTAATTAAAGCTCAATGGTTCAGTCAAAAGCAGTTAGCTCATTATTCATGCGCCTGCTTTTGACACCTTATCTCAACCCTATTCATTGCCTTCAGTCTCTTGGATGCGCTATATAACCTGATGTTATAAAACGCGGCCAGATGATTATAAAGATAACGGAGAAGCAACTTGAAAGATTTACTCGATATCATGCAAAGCCCAACTGCGGGCGGTAACCGTGAATTTGATAGTATTCAGATTACCTTGGCGTCGCCTGACGTCATTAAGTCGTGGTCACACGGCGAAGTCAAAAAACCAGAAACTATTAACTATCGTACCTTTAAGCCTGAGCGTGATGGTCTGTTTTGTGCCAAAATTTTTGGCCCTGTAAAAGACTTTGAATGCCTGTGTGGTAAGTACAAGCGCCGTAAGTTCCAAGGCGTTATCTGCGAAAAATGTGGCGTAGAAGTCACTACTGCCAAAGTGCGCCGCGACCGTATGGGTCATATTGACCTAGCCAGCCCTGTTGCGCACATTTGGTTTTTAAAATCCTTACCAAGCCGTATTGGTTTGCTTCTTGATATGACGCTGCGTGATATCGAGCGCGTATTATATTTTGAGAGCTATATCGTCACTGAGCCAGGTCTGACTTCTCTTGAGAAGTATCAGCTGCTCGATGATGAGGACTACTATCGCGCGCTAGAAGAGTTCGGTGATGAGTTTACGGCTAAGATGGGCGCAGAAGCGGTTCAAGATCTATTAAAAGACATTGATCTTGATATCGAGATTGACGAGCTGCGCGAAGCGATTCCGCAAACGGGTTCTGAGACCAAGCTTAAAAAGATGTCTAAGCGTCTTAAATTATTAGAAGCCTTCCGTGATTCTAATAATAAGCCTGAGTGGATGGTGATGAATATCTTGCCAGTGCTACCACCAGATTTGCGCCCGCTAGTACCACTAGAAGGCGGCCGTTTTGCAACCTCAGATCTTAATGATCTCTATCGCCGCGTGATTAACCGTAACAACCGTCTAAAGCGTCTACTTGAGCTAAGCGCCCCTGACATTATCGTACGTAACGAAAAGCGTATGCTACAAGAGTCCGTCGATGCCTTGCTTGATAACGGTCGCCGTGGTCGTGCAATTACCGGCAGTAACAAGCGTCCATTGAAATCTTTGGCTGATATGATCAAAGGTAAGCAAGGTCGTTTCCGTCAGAACCTACTCGGTAAGCGTGTTGATTACTCTGGTCGTTCGGTCATCGTGGTCGGCCCTACGCTACGCTTGCATCAGTGCGGTCTGCCCAAAAAAATGGCTCTTGAGCTATTTAAGCCCTTTACTTATAACAAGCTGTTATCTCATGGCTTAGCCACGACGATTAAAGCGGCCAAAAAGATGGTCGAGCGTGAAGAGCCGCAAGTGTGGGATATGCTAGCGATGGTTATCCGTGAGCATCCGGTACTATTGAACCGTGCGCCAACGCTTCACCGTTTGGGCTTGCAGGCCTTTGAGCCAGTATTGATCGAAGGTAAAGCGATTCAATTGCATCCGCTCGTCTGTACGGCGTTCAACGCTGACTTTGACGGCGACCAAATGGCGGTACACGTACCCTTGACGCTAGAGGCGCAGCTTGAATCACGCGCTCTTATGATGTCAACGAACAACATCTTATCGCCAGCAAACGGTGATCC
>NZ_JBQQFC010000072.1:0-10551 GCF_052258445.1 Psychrobacter sp. T6-1 | reverse complement strand
ATTGATGTTGAAGGTTTGACCCAATTCTCGCTTGACGGTATTGCCACTGTCAGCGCCGAAGTTTAGACCGAGGTCTACGACGTTTGAGAGACCTTTTAACTGAGCGACGTTGACCGCATCACTATTATTTTTACCTGCGGCAACTTTGACGATCTGACGATTACCATCGGTATCATTACCGACAGACACTGCACCAAGGGATTCACTTCTAGTTGAAGTAATAATATTTTGATCAGCGAGCGTTGCGCCTGCCGGAACAAAGCCTTCAGTACCTGCGCCTCCTGCGATATTAGCTACTGATTTTGAACCTAGGGCAACACCGTTTACAGCAGAGGCATTTGCACCCGAACCTAACGCTGATGCGCCCTTTTCACTGGCTGTTGCAGCGATACCAAATGCTGAAGATGCGGTACCAGATGCATCTGAGTGTATTCCTACAGCAGTTGCTAGATGACCATTTGAGCGTGATTTAGCACCGATTGCTATAGAGGCTGCGCCAAGTGTTTGAGTATGTCCTGCAAAACGATTATTAGGATCTAATAAATCGCGACCAGCATACTCATTAAAGACAGTATTGACTGTGCCACTATTTAGAGCATCATCAATATCACTACCATCTATATTATATTTTGAAGCCAAATCTAGATCATCGCCACCAATAGCGATAGAGGATGCCCCTATAGACACAACGTTTGCACCAATCGCAATAGATTGTGCACCTTTAGCTATTGTATCTTGACCACTAGAGGCGCTACCAATAGCAATGGTTTGACTACCTATAGCACGGGCGTTTCTCCCCATAGCCATCGCATTTTGACCCGTTGCACCTTCATTCAAGTCATTAGTGCCGCCGTCTGAATTGACACTATAGTACTTCACCTTATTCTCAGCGATACTACTATCAAGCTGACTTACATTCACCGCATCTTTTGGACCAATCCCGTCTTCTACATTAATGATTCTGTTATTGCCGTTGTTTAAACCACTATTGCTGAGTACGACATTGTTGTTAGGATCAATGGCTTTCACCATAATACCGGAGCTATCAACCAGAGTATCCCCTATTTTGAGGCTACCATCCGTACCTAAGTTGACGTCTTCATCAAGCTTTACAGTCAAGGATTTATCGCTACTGTTAGCAGCAACGCTAATATTCTTAGTATTTGAATCGCCAGCTACGGTTTCGCCACCCTGAACTTTTAGTGTCTGGTTTCTATAAGTAGTGCTTATATATACTTTTGGTGTTGCATCATCTCCAGCGAAGTTCATTCCACTAGGGTAGTAATAGTAATAACCATTAGCAGCGGCAGGAATAGTTAACCCAGCTGCCAATAATCCAAGTCCTATAGCACTCAGGCGTAGAGTATTAACAGAAGACAAGCTAGCACTAGTGTTAATACTTGCATTGGCACTCACGCTAGATTTTGATGATTTGCCGCGTGCTTTGGCATACTCAGCAACAGCCGTAAAGCAGCCCAATGCTTCATTCCAGATAACTTTAAAATTGCGGTTCATGATATGTACTCCCTTACATAATGAATAGGTATAAACTCAAACTCATGTTGTAGAGAGTAAAAACGCGGATAGATACAAACTTATTCAAACATCGAAGTCACAAAGCTAGATGTTTAAGTTGCATCACAATTATTACTCTCTTTATATAACAATAAATGAATATAAAGAAGTAATCAATTAATAAATTTGCATTTAACTACCGTTCGTCGGAAAATATGCAATATATTGAATATATATGTAGGCTCTTGTTTAGACTTGACTTTTCATGGAGATTTTAGGGCTACTGGAAGTAAAAACGGAAATATACTTGAGTACAATATATAATATGCCTTGTTTATTTATGACTCTCAAGCGGTAGCACCACCTCCACTACGAGTCCATCTCTACCATCTTGTCGATTGCTCACACTCACCTTACCTTTGTGAGCCGTGACCACCGCCTGTACGATAGCAAGACCAAGACCATAGCCACCCGTTTTGCGGTGTCGAGCAGCATCTAGGCGCACAAAGGGCTGAAAAATACGCTTCAGATCCGCATCGGCAATGCCTCCGCCCTCGTCCATTACGATGATTTTTATCGCAGGTATGCGATTGTCTAATAGCGCCTGTATTATTTGAACGCTTACCGCTGATTTTGACGATGTATGCATAAATGCATTACGAATAATATTTTCAAGCGCGCTATGCAATTGCTCTTGGTTGCCCCTGACGATCGAGGCAAATGTCGGTGGTTGCCATTGCCAGTTGATGTTTTTTTGCTGAAATTCAAAACACACATCCTGCCCAATCTTACTAATAATCTCAGCGATATCGACCTCCTCCTCTACACTATTGCTAGTGTACTGCTGCATCTGTAGCGACTGGATATGAATGATTTGCTCAATCAGCTCGTTCATTCTTGCAGACTCCTTATCGATACGATCAAGATAGCGATGAGCCGTTGGTGCAAAGTCGCGAGTCAGCTCGGTAGCAACCTCAAGGCGTGCGAGCGGCGAGCGTAGCTCGTGCGATATATCACTGAGCATTTGCTTGCGCGCAAGCTCACTCTCTGCAAGACGAGTAGATAATGTGGCGACATCTTTTGCTAACAATCCTATCTCATCATCGCCCATCTTTGATAAGTTAGGGGATGCTTGATAATCACCATTTGTCATACGGTGTACGCTTAGCTGCACGCGGCGAATACGTTTTGTGAGGGTACGACTAAGCCAAATACAGACCAAGACACCAAACACTAATATCAGTAATAAACGTATGGGAAAATGACCTCGCTGCAAGGCGATAACATCAGCAAAACGCAGCTGCGGGCGCAATTGTATAATGACCGCCTGACCGTCTGGTAAGATCACCTCTTTATCAGCCAGTTCTGGACGCTCGCTACTGTTGGTTATTGCCATATCACTAGGCATTACTGGCTGTAAGATACTAGGTAATATGGAAGGTCTATTGGTAACGTCAGCTTGATTGTGACGGCTATTATCGTGGCCTAAGTCATCATCAGATCTGTTAGATGGTGACAAGGGACTCATAGACTGCTGATGCCCTCGCTCACGTCTTTGCATTTGCTCGCTGCGATCTCTATAGCGCGGGAACAATGTCGCTCCTTGTTCGTCATAGATTCGTATCTGTGACATAAGGGGTCGATCTTGTCGGTACATTTGTCGCACGCTCGCAAGATCGCCTGTCTTGAGTACCTGAGCTACCACTTCACGCTTAACAAGCAAGCGCTCAATTTGGCTATCCATACGGGCATTGAGCGCTTTTTCGTTAAGCGCGCGCTCGAGCACAATGGATAGCACAGAGGTTAGCAAAATGGTCAGTAGCAAACTCAAAAACAGACGCCAGAACAGCGTTATTCTTGGTTTAAATCGAGTAGATGTTGTCATTATAAGACCAGCTGATACCCTTTACCCCGAATCGCTTTAATCGGCTCATCATGGAAGGGTTGAAGTTTTTTGCGCAGGCGTGAGACATGCACATCCAGACTGCGATCAAAGGGTTGTAGTACGCGCTGCAAGACGTGCTCGGACAACCAAGATTTACTGACTACTTCGCCCTTTCGCTTAAGTAGCGCGAGTAACAAATCAAACTCTGTTCCGGTTACTTGTAGCTCCACGCCATCTATCTGGCACAATCGCTGACTTTGATCTAAGTACAGACGGCTCTCAGGTAGCGGCGTGTGATCTAGGACAGGCGTATTCGTACGTTTGATGACTGCATTAATCCGTGCCAAAAGCTCACGAGGATTGCAAGGCTTGGTAATATAGTCATCAGCGCCCAGCTCAAGACCAATAATACGGTCAATCTCCTCGCCTTTTGCAGTTAGCATAATGACAGGGATATCACTGATGGCGGGCAATTGACGTAGCACTGAGAGCCCATCTAGCTTTGGCATCATGATATCTAGTACCAGTAGATCGTAGTTCAAAGCGCTATGGTTTGTCGATCTAAGTTTATGTATGACCGCTTCGCCATCATGAACGCAGTCGCAGTCGATACCATGATTTTGCAAATACTCTTGCAACAACTGCGTCAATTCTTCATCATCATCGCCTAATAGTATTTTTGTCATATTTATCTCCTCATCGCTATACCCTCTATATTATCATCTGTTATGCGCCGCCTGAGTGACAAACGTTACCTTTCTTAATACTTTATAAAGTATCGCAACTTTCGCCTGTCGTATTATAGTTTCAGTCTTATTGTCCTATAAGACGAAATTTTATGTCCGTTGGCTATACTATTTAGTCCTGTATTTATTTAATTATTAAGGAATCACAATGAAAAAATTACTATTAGGCGCCGCACTTGCTACCTCTAGCGTCTTTGCCTTAACAGCTTGTACTAGCGTAGGTGCTAATACCGACACGCCAGCGACCACTCAGATGCAAAAGCAGCATAAAGGCGGCATGAAAGACGGCAGTAGAGGATTTATGTCACAGCTTAATTTGAGCGCAGCGCAGCAAGCACAACTGCAAGCCCTTAAACAAAACAATAAAGACAATCGTATGCAAAATCGCGAGGCGATGCTCAATATATTGACTCCCGAGCAGCGCGCACAACTGGTAACGATGACATCAGAAAAGCAAGGTAAAGGTCATCGCCGCGGGCACCAAATGGACGGTAAAAACAGTCCTTTTGCACAGCTGAATTTGACGACGGCGCAACAAGCGCAAATCAAAGCCATCAGACAGACCAACACAGGTAGTCGTATGCAAAAGCATAATGCGATCATGCAAGTGCTTACCGCCCAGCAGCGTCAGCAGCTAGAGACAATAAAGGCTGATAGAATGGCAAAAGGCGGTCACAGTGGTAACATGCAGAACTAAACGCTAAGTTGAACTTAATTCTAACTTTAAATCAGTCACCAAAAAGCGCATCGTTTAAACGATGCGCTTTTGTTATAAATGGTTAATTTATTAGGTGTTATACCCTAGTCAATACTCTCTAAACGCTCTTGACTCATAGGCAGCATTCTAAATAGCATTTTGCCCAGTGCCGTACCATTACCTTGGCGGTAGGACTCTATAAGCTCACGACTATAGTCTCTAATATCGACACTGTTACTAGCGTTAGGCTCTTGGACATCGGCAGGCAAGCTGGGATAGGCAATCGTTTGCGAGGTTATCGGTGCATACTGCTGCAAGACATCAATGGTGATACCTCTAGTTGAGTCTTGCAAGCCCATATCTTGGTTACGCATATGCTGCCACTTAATACGGCCGCGATTATCTAAACCGTATAGCTCTAGAATTGCTGTATTACTGTTTTGTGATGCTATTGCGCTTTCATCGCCTGTTATCTCGCTTTTTATAATAGATAGTATTTGCTGCACGATTGCCTTACTGGTTAATGACTTGCCGCTTGGGTCAAAGACATCACTACCCAATTCGCTATCAGTCACTAAATCTGGGTACTGTGTGGTTATCGTCTCGTACACTATACTCATGTAGTCCTGATAAAACTGCTCATAGCTTGCTGTGCTTTGAGCGCGGCGAATAATCTGCGGCGTTTTTAGCATCGGAGCAAGTTGCGCCGCTGGGTACTTAGGAGACACTGCGCTCAGAGATTGCGGAGTGACATAATCAAACTGGCTCAAAGGCGCTGTCTCAAAAGTGCGATCTAATGCGTCAAAATGACTTTTAATCACTGTTCGACCAAAGTCTTTAGGCAAAGTCCCATCATTAAGCGTGAGCTTAAGCCACTTATTTTGCCACTGCGTACCGAGCTTGTTATCAAATAGCTCAGAGTTGAGCATCGCGATATTGTCCGCCCAAAAGTAGATAGTGCCTTCTTTTGCATTGAAATAAATGGGCTGGTTGATGCTGCTGTGATGATTGCGTCCTTTGTACTGCATGCTACTAAGCATAGTGATCTTGCCTGCGACCGGCTGATAGACGCCTTGCGCATTGATGGATAAAGGCTTTAACAAATAGGCGTCAAGCAACTGAGCATTTCTCACATTTTGCTTCGTGGTTTTATTATCATAATTGTCAAACAACTCTTGATAATAAGGCGAGACTTTATCATTGCTATCACTGGCTATAGCGCCTCCCTTAATCACCCTACTCTCTGTAACGGTGGCGCCTACATCCTCTACATATGCTGTATCGTCCAGCGCCTTATATGCAGAACTATACTCGGCATCATCGTATTCTTCGTAGACATCGCTGTCCTCAAAAGCGGCGCTATTATATTGACTCTCATCCCATGCCCGATAAGCCTCATCACAAGCCAAATAGGACTGCTTAATAGCGCTGCGCTGCGGCGCATAATCAGTCGATTCAATCATTTTTCCTGCGGTCTGGGCCTGCTCTATAAGGGCGGCATAAGCCTTGTCGTGGGTTTCTTCGCAGTGCGCATCTACATATTCTGAGGCGACGAGTTGAGATTTATCTATATTTAAGAACTCCTGCTCATTACTAATCTCAAGGTTACTATGATAAGCAAAGGACTGACGGCGCTGTTTTTGCAGGGCAGCCGCGAGTGCTGTTTTGGCAGCTGCTGGTGTTTGATTAATGGCTACTGTACCTTGACCCCCGCTAGTAGATTGACAGCCAGTCGCTATAATCGCCGTAGATAATGCAGCGCTAAGCATAAGTACTTTTGTGCTGCGTTTTGGATGATCAGACGAGCGTGCTAGTTCGGTGTTGATGTCAGTATTAATATTGCGGTTCATGGCTTTATCCTTAATATTTTTTATCTTGAATACGTTTTAAAACACGAGTTTGTCATGCTTAAAATTAATTATTGTCGTCAACCTCGTATTCATCATTTTCATACTCATAAGGATTTTCCATCGCGTCATAAGCATCGTTATAGTCATATCGAGCATACCTGGCTTGCTCTAGCCGCTCTTTATTGAGCTTAGATTGTTTGAGCCAAGCATTACCATCAATAGCAGACGCAGCGTTAGGACCAAACGACTGCGTAAGTAGTGGCGTGAGCGCATGGTTATTGTAGCTTTGCGCATCATAGCGCGTCTGGTTAAGCACTGTCAGTTTGGCACCAAATAGGTCGCTACCGATATTGGTACGCTGCTGCTTGGCAATTAAGCGATCTGAATGGTTTAGATAATAGTAGTTGGTATGATTAAAGGATATGGGCGCAATAGCTTCTACCAGTTGCAATAGAGCACCGACGTCCGCACTTTGATAGCCTTTGTTATAAACTTCAATCTTGTCAATCGCGGTTTTGAGTAGCGCGCCATCAGGGTATCTATCTGGATGGGCGTCAACGTATGCGCTCAAAGACTGGCTGATATATTTGAGCATACGCCCAATCATCTCGCCGCTTTGCTTACTACCGAAGTACACTTTTACCGCGCTACTCGCCCCTACTTGCTTGGCAAAGGTGTCATCACGAATGTCCACAGCGCTAAAGTATTCAGGGGATATCTCTGCCATGCTCCCTTGTATTCCCGTAATGACAGCGTCATAAATGACAGCAGAGGGCAATTGCGAGGTGATACTCTCAGGCAAACCAAAATCTACCGTGTGCGCTGTCATCTCGTTAGGCGTCGGCGTCTGTTCTGGATTGATAAGCGCCACTACTGGCATGATGGCGGAGGGATCAAGGCTCAAGCGACTATTAGCAAAATCAAGTGCTAAGGGAATCTGTATCGATGAGCTCATCGTAGGCGCGGCGTAGTCATAACTATAGACGCTTTGAATGCGTTTTTGCTCAGGTTTAAATTGACTAACACTGTTAAAAGTTAGGTATCGATATTGATAGGCATTGGTGGCCTTTATTTGTTCTGGAGTACGATGAATACTATCGAGTAGCAGGCCTAACATGCCAGTGGACATAGGTGGTAGTGCGTCAGCCGGTGCTGCAGTTTTTGCTTGTTTTTGCGCTTGCATGACTTCGTATTTACGAAACAAGTCTCTTGGATTTAATTTTGATAAGCCTGAGAGTGCGCCGCCTGTGTCATAATCATCGTCACCCTCTAAGTATGGATCTTGGCTACCATATTGATCGTAGCCATACTCGTCATAACCATATTGATCGAATCCATATCTATCGTAGCCGTCTTGATCATAGCCGTATTCATCATAACCTTCGGTGTCATAATCACTAGCTATCGACTCATAAGCCTCTTCAGCAACGATTACTTTGTTGACATCAGCATCGGCATCGTATTCTTCTAGCGCTCTGGCAGCATCAGTTGCATCCATCGCTGCCTCAATCTCAGCTCTAGCGGAGCTTAGTTTCTCATCATTTAGATTGTAGTCATAGTCGTCATCATTACTATAGTTGCTATCGTCCTCATCTTGCATTTCACTATAAGCGTAAGTCTCAATGATGGTTCTAAGCAGACCCGTCGCGCCCGCATCTATACTATCGGCATCGATAAAAGGTACTGCTTGATAATGCGCTTGCGACACCGACACATGCTCTGTTCCTAGATGTTGGCGTATCGCGGTAAGCAGGCGGGTTTTGGCCTGTGCTTCGCTATTAGGTAGCGTAAATAATTGCTCGTGCTGCTGTTGATTTGCCTGCAAATGCTCATTAAACGCGCGGCTCTGCGCCTGATTTATCGACATGTCTGTCACGCTATAATCTATTAACGCGCCTGTTGTCTGCGGCGCAGTGCTTGGCGTAGATTGACAACCGCTAATAGCAGCAGCGCTACTACCTAATAATGCCGCGTAGCCAATAGTTTGAAACCATGAACGCTGATATAAAGTATAAGAGTGCGGTTGTGAATGTTGCTTCGATTTACTAGGGCGATCTGTAGACATGTATATTCCTTTAATCAAATCAATCAACAATAATTAGTCACATAGTATTGTGGTTATTTATAGCATAAAAGATTACAAATGAGTAATATGAAAGTAACTTTCTTAAATGCATAAAAGGAATTTGTGATGTCATACCTATCTTCTCAAACTCATAGCGAAGTTTTAAGTAATACTTTAAATGCTAAAGGTAGCGTAAATTTAAAATCTGCCATGCTACTGATAAGTAGCTCACTATTTCTGTCTGTATCGGCGCATGCGCTTGAACCCATAGATAGCAAGACTATTAATAACTCATCGATTAACACCAGCGCTATCAATCTTACTATCATGACCGACAATCCTACGATCGTACTTGAGACCAAGAGCATTACCCGAGCGCCCACCAATACACTGATATCCACAACTAACAAAGCTAAAACCGACCAAGCCATCTATTCAGCTGACGCCATTCACCATCCCGTCTGGGCAAAGAATGGCATGGTCGCAACCCAAGAAGCGCTCGCCTCTGATATTGGCTTACAAATTCTAAAAGACGGCGGCAATGCCGTTGATGCTGGGGTCGCGGTTGGCTTTGCTTTGGCCGTGACCCTGCCGCGCGCAGGCAATATTGGCGGCGGCGGCTTTATGATGATTTATGATGCAAAGAAAGGCAAAACGGTCGCGCTCGATTATCGCGAAAAAGCACCAAGCAGTGCCTCACGTGATATGTACTTAGACAGTGATGGCAATGCGGTCAGTGACTTGTCGCGCTTTCATGGATTAGCTGTTGGCGTGCCGGGAACCGTAGCAGGACTATTAAAAGCGCTCGATGACCATGGCACCATGAGCCGCGAGCAAGTGATGGCTCCAGCGATTGCTTTAGCTGAAAATGGTATTGAAGTCACGGCGGGCTTGTCAGAATCACTCACCGCATTAACCGATCGCCTGCAAAAATGGCCGAGTACCAAAAAGGTGTTTTTTAAACCTGATGGCAGCGCGTATCAACCAGGTGAACGCTTAAAGCAGCTAGAGCTTGCTCGCTCTCTGAAATTAATTGCTGCACAAGGTGCTGATGGCTTTTATAAAGGGGAGACCGCACGTAAACTTGTCAAAGCAGTCAATGACGCAGGCGGCAATATGAGCGTGCAAGATTTGGCCAATTACGAGGCCATCGCGCGCGCGCCAGTCACAGGCGACTACCGTGGTTATGAGATCGTCTCTATGCCGCCGCCCTCCTCTGGCGGTATCCATATCGTACAGATACTGAATATCTTAGAAGGCTATCCGCTGGATGACTACGGTCAAAACAGCGCACAAACCATTCACTTGATGGCGGAGGCGATGCAACTGGCTTATGCCGATCGTGCTGAGTATTTAGGAGATTCAGACTTCGTTGACGTACCAGAGAGCGGCCTCACCTCTCAAGCATATGCTGATAATTTGCGCCGCTTAATTAACCCAAACAAAGCTACGCCAGCGAAGACCATTAAAGCCAATAACCCACTGCCGTACGAGAGCGATCAAACGACGCATTTCTCTATCGTAGATAAAGACGGCAATGCCATAGCCAATACTTATACGCTCAATTTCTCTTATGGCACGGGTCTGGTCGCCGAAGGTACGGGCATATTACTTAACAATGAGATGGATGACTTTTCTGCTAAACCTGGCACGCCAAATGGTTATGGCTTATTAGGCGGTGATGCTAATGCCGTTGAAGCGGGTAAACGTCCGCTGTCCTCGATGAGCCCGACGTTAGTATTTAAAGACGACAAACCATATATCGTCACAGGCAGCCCAGGCGGTAGCCGTAT
>NZ_JBQQFC010000071.1:0-10607 GCF_052258445.1 Psychrobacter sp. T6-1 | reverse complement strand
TAATGCCAGACATCGGCGTTATGCACGTGGATGAAGTCGATAACGTGACCATGGAGCAGGCGATCAATCAGATTACCAATAGCGCCACCAAGTACCAAGGCTAGACCGAGAGAGAGGAGCTTGGCGTTTCGCGGCGCTTTAATTAGATAGACGATCAAAAATATCGATATGATCAGTGCCAGCCCAGAAAAAAACCATTTTTGCCAGCCGCCTGCATCCGCCAAAAAGCTAAAGGCAGCGCCGTAATTATAGGCCAAAGTCCAATTCAAAAATGGCTCAATAACGGGTACTGGCTCGTGAAAGGTCAGATTGGTTTCAGCTAACCATTTGGTGAATTGATCTATAACCAAAACGATGAGTGAAAGCAGATACCACATAAAGGCACGACTGCCATTGGCGATAACTTTTGGCGTTTTATTTAATCGACCCATAGGCGTCACTGAACTGCCAGTTGTGATATGCACAGGTTTTGGCAATTCATCAACTGGGGTCGGTGTCTGCGGCTTAGAGGGGTCAGGCGGGTTAAGCATAGTGACGTACCTCACCGCTACCTACAACATTGGTCACGCAGCGCGCGCACAGCTCTGGATGCTTGGGGTCAGTGCCGATATCATCGCGGATATGCCAGCAGCGTACACATTTAGTGCCCGTCGCCGCGCTAATATTGACTTTTAGATCGGTTGCCGCTCCGCTATCATTTTCAGTACCAGGGGAGACTGTATCAGCAGCTGTTATATCTGTAGGCGCCTCACCTAGTGGTGCAAGCGTAGCTTTGCTGGTAATTAAGACAAAACGTAGCTCCTCGCCAAGTTTGGCTAAGCTATCGTGCATTGCGCCCTCGGCATAAAGGGTAGCGTCAGCGGATAAATTGGCATTGATGATTTTGTCACCGCGTGCGGTTTCGATGTTTTTATTGACTAAGTCTTTGGCACGCATAATGTTTTGCCAATCATCTGTACTAATCGCGCTCAGCTCAAGTTCTGGGAACTCGTACCACTCTTGAGTAAACACGTACGCATCGGCGTTTGCACTATCGTTAGCGTGTAATACTTCCCATGCTTCTTGCGCGGTGAATGACAAGATCGGTGCAATCCAGCGAATTAAAGCTTGGGCGATATGGTAAATCGCCGTTTGCGCCGAGCGGCGCGGCTGTCCATCTTTTTGCGTGGTGTACTGACGGTCTTTGATGATGTCTAAATAGAAGCTACCCAAGTCCTGTGAGCAGAACGCCGCGATATGCTGCGTGACTTGATGGAAGTCCATGGCATCATAAGCCCTGACGATTTGCGCTTGCACAGTCTGCGTACGCTCAAGGATGAACTTATCGAGACTGACCAGATCATTAATAGCGATGCTATTAGTCGCAGGATTAAAGTCGTCGGTATTGGCTAATAAGAAGCGCAAGGTGTTACGGATACGGCGATACATATCGATCGCGCCTTTAAAGACCGTTTTGCCTGCGCTCATCTCATAACGATAGTCGCTCGACGCAATCCATAACCGCAGCATGTCTGCGCCTGTTTTGTTAATCTCGTCTTGTGGGGTGATGATGTTACCCAGTGACTTACTCATTTTGCGGCCGTTTTCATCAACCACAAAACCATGAGTCAAGACTTGCTTAAACGGGGGACGCTCGTACATCGCCTCCGAGGTTAAAAGGGAGGTCTGGAACCAGCCGCGATGCTGATCTGAGCCTTCTAGGTACATGTCAGCTGGATTGGTCAGCTCCTCACGCTGCTCAAGGACAGCAAAATGCGTCGTCCCTGAATCAAACCAAACGTCTAGCGTATCGGTAGACTTGTCATAATCGCTTGCTTCATCGCCTAGATAGTCCTCACAGCTGGCATCAAACCAAGCTTCCACGCCGCCCGCTTCTATGTTCTTTGCAGCCACTTCCATCAGCTCAAGCGTGTTTGGATGCAGCTCGCCTGTTTCTTTATGGGTAAAAAAGGCAATCGGCACGCCCCAAGTACGCTGGCGTGAGATACACCAGTCGGGGCGACCCGTCATCATTGATTCAATACGGTTTTGACCCCATGCTGGCGTCCATTTAACCTGTGGAATATCTTTTAGGGCGCGCTCACGTAGGCCCTCGACTTCCATGTTAATGAACCACTGCGGCGTCGCACGAAAGATAATTGGCGACTTATGACGCCAGCAATGCGGATAGCTGTGCTCAATTTTGGTATGGCTGACCAAATGATCATTGTCATGTAAGGCGGCGATAATCTTTGGATTGGCTTTATAGATATGCTCACCTGCGAACACAGCAGCGGTCTCTAAATAGACGCCAGTGCCGCTAACGGGGTTCTCTACTGGCAAGTTGTATTTAAGACCAACGATATAATCGTCAAGACCGTGACCGGGCGCGGTATGCACCAGACCCGTACCGCTATCAACCGTGACATGATCGCCTAAGATAAGCGGCACTTGGCGATCTTCAATTAATGGATGCTGAGCGCGCAAGCCTTCAAGCGCGCTACCTGATACGGTTGCCAACACACCTTTGTTGTCCAGTTTAAGCTCAACAAGTGCTGTCTCAACCAAATCAGCGGCTAATAGCAAGTTGCCTTTGTCGGTTGCGACCACACTATAGTCATGTTCAGGATGTACTGAGATGGCTTGGTTAGCAGGCAGCGTCCATGGCGTCGTCGTCCAGATAACAGCGGCGATAGTGCCGTCAATCTCGCTTAAAGCAGCTAGTTTTTGAGTATCCAAAACATCAAAGCTGACGTAGATCGCATCAGAGATTTTGTCTTGATATTCTACTTCCGCTTCTGCCAAAGCTGAGCTACAGTCCAAGCACCAGTTGACAGGCTTCATACCGCGAGTCACATGACCATTGTCATAGATTTTAGATAATGCGCGCACGATATTGGCTTCCTGCGAAAAGTTCATCGTGAGATAAGGATTGTCCCAATCACCAAAGATACCTAAGCGCTTAAAGTCAGCTTTTTGCAATTCAATTTGCGTGCTCGCATACTCACGGCACAGACCGCGAAACTCGGTGGCGGACACTTTTTGACCGACTTTACCGACTTTGGCCTCAACCTTTTGCTCAATGGGTAGACCATGACAGTCCCAGCCCGGTACATAGGGCGCATCAAAGCCTGATAAGGTTTTTGATTTGACGATCATGTCTTTGAGCACTTTGTTGACCGCGTGACCTAAGTGAATCTGACCGTTCGCATAGGGAGGGCCGTCATGCAAAATGTATTTGGTCGCGCCGACTCGCGCGGCACGAATTTTGCCGTAGACGTCGTCCGCTTCCCACGCCGCCAGCCAATCAGGCTCACGTTTGGCAAGGTTAGCACGCATCGCAAAGGGCGTGTCGGCAAGGTTTAGCGTATCTTTGTAGTCGATAGAGTCGGTCATAGTGGTCTTTGTCTTAATTAAATGTAGTGAGAAAACCCGCGTGCCAAAATATAGGATGACTGGTATATATGCAGGACGCATTGACAAAAATCAAAGCCACCTATTATAAGGCAATTAACGCACTAAAAACAGGGGACATGTTTTGGGCAAATAGACGCTTAGAGTTATTGATTGTTTTTAATAATCAGCTGCTCTGCCAAGGTAGAGAACGGCTGGGTGGCGTGAGCAAAATCAAGACTACTCTCTAAATGACTCAAATGCTCATCGAGTAGCATGACAAGTCTGTTCTCATCTTTGGCCTCTATCGCTTGTACTATACCCAAATGCTCATCTTCAGCGCAGTTTGAGGAGCCTGCATTATTGTATAGTCCGATAATCAAAGTCGTGCGCAAGGTAAGTTCACTCAAAAACTTCTCGAGCACCTGATTGCCAGCGATTGTCGCTAAATGCATATGAAAGGCGCGGGATAATCGCAATTCAGCAGGGGTGTCTCCTGCCGCGCGCGCAACCGCTTCATCCTCAATCATAGCGCGCATATTAGCACTGTCTTGATCGGTGGCGTTTTTGATGACGCTGAGCGCCAGCGTACGCTCAATGGTGCGCCGCGCGGCAAACACGTCACCGGCTTCCTTGGGCGTAGGCGTTGAGATAAATGCACCGCGATTGGGCTGTAATTGCACCACATGCATAGTTGCCAGTGTCGAGAGGGCGCGTCTTACGTTGGCTCTATTGCATTTGAACAGATCGCTCAATGCCTGCTCACCAAGTTTAGTGCCCGCAGGCAAGCGCTGCTCTGACACTGCAGCAGTGATAGCCTCAATGATTGCGTTCTCTGGCGTGTCTTCGGTTTTTACTAGTGTATTAATAAGATTCATAGTCGCGATTATAGTGCGCTGCATGCATGGCGACAACATTTTTTAATTTTTAGTTGTATTGTTAACAATTTTAGTTAACAATGAATATATACGCATATAGTTACTTTTGTTTGATATTCAAATCAGTCTCTGTATCAACTTTATATATGGATAACCAACCTCTATGAAAATCTTAGTCATGAACCCTAATTCGACGACCTCCATGACGGACAAAATCGTTGAGAGCGCTCGTCAAAAGGCAAGCGCTGGCACAACGATCATCGGCGCGTCAGGGGATGATGCGCCAGCCTCTATTCAAGGACACTATGACGAAGCGATGTCTGTGCCTGGACTGCTTAGACGTTTGGCCCAAGCAGAAGCAGACGGCGTCGATGGCGTCGTAGTCGCCTGTTTTGATGATCCAGGTATTGGCGCTTGCCGTGAGGTGTTCTCAGGCCCCGTCTTAGGCATTTGTGAGGCGGCGGTCAAGGCGGCAAGTATGGTCTCAACCTCATTTAGCGTGGTGACGACTCTGCCGCGCGCGATACCTGTGATCGAAGAGCTTATTCACGGTTATGGTCTGTCTCATCGCTGTCGGCGCGTGCGCTCAGCTGAGATACCTGTGTTGGCGCTTGAGGAGCCAGGCTCTGGCGCGCGCGAAAAAGTACGCGATGAGATTATGCGCGCCGTACGTGAGGACAACTGCGAAGCGATCGTTTTGGGCTGCGCGGGCATGGCAGATTTGACCGAGTGGCTAACGAAAGAGACGGGCGTTCCTGTTATCGACGGCGTCACTGTGGCTACGCGTATGGTCGAGGCACTCATTGGTAGCGGTATAAAAACCAGCAAGATTGGTGCTTATGCAGCGCCTATTAAGAGCTAAGTCAATTTACACACTTTAGGAAGGAGAGTGTCATGGAAGACGCAAAAAGAGCCGTAGCGGCGGCAGATATCAAAACGCTGGATCATAAGGGAGTCGGAGAGGAGAGCCTTGCGCCGCAAACCACGCGCATCATGGGATCTTGGTCTTATTTATTTGCATGGCTTGGCGGCTGCGTTTCTATCGGGACGTTCACCGTCGGCTCAGGTCTGGTCGGTACGCTAAACTTGCTGCAAGTGGTACTTGCCATTGCTATAGGTTGTACCGTCATCGGGGCGGCGCTGATGATTAATGGCCGCGCCGGTCACAAGTATGGTATTCCGTTTATGGTTCAGACGCGCTCCGCTTTTGGCTTTACTGGTAGCCGTATTCCTGCACTAGTGCGCTCAGTACCTGCGATCGTCTGGTTTGGCTTTCAGAGCTGGATTGGCGCTGGTGCGTTGAACTTGGTATCTGATGCGCTATTTGGCTATAGCAATATCGTCGTTTTCTTCATCGGTTTTCAATTTTTACAGATTGGTCTATCTGTTTTGGGCTTTCATGGTATCAAGTGGCTTGAAAACATCGGCTCGGTGTTTATTATCGGCTCGCTCATTTATATGTTTATTAGTGTCATTAATAAATATGGCGATACTATTTCAACTAATTTGATTAACGTTGAAGGTACTTGGGGTACGCCGTTTTGGGGTGCGACCATGCTGTTTTTAGGTGTCTATAGTACGATGATGCTCAACGTCTCTGATTATTCACGCGAATTAAAAGAGAACGTCGGATTGTTCCGTCAAGTAGTCATTTATTCAAACTCTATCTTGCCTGCTACCTTGTTTATGGGCTTGATCGGTCTCATGGTGACCAGCGCAACGGGTGAAGTAGACCCTATTAAAGTGTTCTCAAGCGCAGTTGATAACAAGCCTTTACTGGTCATCACCATGCTGTTTATTGCCTTTGCCCAGGTCACAACCAACATCCTAAATAACGTCGTACCGCCTGCTTATGCCTTGATGGATATCTTTAAAGTCAAATACAAAACAGCGGCGGTCATCGTCGGGTTGCTCGCCTTTGGAACCTTTCCTTGGGAGCTGGTCAAAGATGAGTCTGCGGCAGGACTCAACCTCTTTATTCAAACGTACTCTGCATTCTTAGGGCCTATATTTGCGATATTGGTCGTTGATTATTACTTCCTGCGTAAGCAAAAGCTCGATATCGATAAGTTATATGATGAAAATGGTCCTTATAAAGGGGTGAATATGGCAGCAGTCATCGCTATGGCGATTGGTATTGTGGTTGCACTGACGTTCACTAGCATCTCTTGGTATGCTAGCCTGATTCCTGCTGGGGCAATCTACTGGATATTGATGCTCAAAATGCCATCGGCGCAGCGCTTTATGTCGTAGATGGTTATCGCTTAGAGTCATTGATAAAAAAACCCGTAACGTAGCATATCCTACGCTACGGGCTTTTTATAACATTCCTAAGAGACGGCTTTACATTGTAAACAACGTATTTGGAGAGAAACGTATCTAAAGAGATGTGCTACGATTAGTGAGCTATCTGGCAGATTGCGTCATGATTGCTTGTATGTCGTTACGTTTATATCAAAAATAAATCGTTAAACTAACATCACGCTTGGCTCAATTTTGATTCCGTCAAATTACTCTTATCAAGGAAGATAATTATGAAAATAGGCATTCCAAAAGAGATTAAGAATAATGAAAATCGCGTTGGATTGACACCCAGTGGAGTCAGTGCTTTGGTCGATGATGGTCACAAGGTTGTCGTTGAAACAGACGCTGGTATGGGTTCGCAGTTCACTGATAATGACTACAAAGACGCAGGCGCAACTATCGTTAACAGTGCAAGTGAGACTTGGGATGCCCAATTGGTCATCAAAGTCAAAGAGCCACAATCATCAGAGTATGAGTACTTTAAAGAAGGCTTGATTCTGTTTACCTATTTGCATCTCGCCGCTGAGCCTGATCTGGCGAAAGCATTGATAGAACATAAAGTAACGGGCATTGCTTATGAAACCGTACAGCTAAAGGATGACTCACTGCCACTGCTAACGCCAATGAGTGAGATTGCAGGGCGCATGAGTACACAGATCGGCGCGCAGTTTTTGCAGAGCTTTTATGGTGGTAAAGGTATATTACTCGGCGGCGTACCGGGCGTACAAAAGGGGCGGGTCACTATCATCGGTGGCGGCGTCTCAGGTACGGAGGCGGCAAAAATGGCAATCGGTTTAGGCGCAGATGTCACTATTTTGGATCTTGATCCCAAACGGCTCAAGCAATTATCTGAGCTCTTTGGTAATGAGGTGCAGACGCTAGTATCCAACAAAGTCAATATTGCTAGGTGCGTACAAAATAGCGATTTGGTCATCGGCGCGGTACTCATTCCAGGAGCGGCTGCACCCAAACTAGTCAGTGAAGAGATGATCGAGTCTATGAATGACGGGGGCGTCATCGTCGATATCGCCATCGATCAAGGCGGTATCTTTGAGACGACCGATCGCATCACAACCCATGACGATCCTACGTATACCAAGCACGGTATTGTTCATTATAGCGTCGCTAACATGCCAGGCGCGGTACCGCGTACTTCAACCTTAGCCTTATCGAACGTGACTTTACCCTACGTACGAGCACTCGCTAAAAAAGGCGTAAAGCAAGCGTGTATGGATAATGCTGCACTAGCAAAAGGCATTAACACCATGCAAGGTCATATGACCTACGAGGCGGTCGCTGAAGATTTAGAATATGAGTATAAGGATTTGGATGAGTTGATCGGTTAACTACTATCATAAAACAAAGCCTACTAAATTCTTTTTTGCAAAAAAGGTAGGCTTATTTAAATCATTGTCAGTCGACTCAAAAAACCGAACTCAGCCACAACCGTAATTTAAGCGACCAAAGCGGCTGAATGCCTGTGAGTCCTTGCGTCATTTTGCCATCTTTTAAGACCACATACGACGGCGTCACTTGTCCTTGCCAATCAGCAAAGATACGTCCTTCTTCATCGTTTATCGTCGTAAAATCAAAATTATTGTCAGTCATATAATTTGATAATTCTTGATTATTGCCTGACTTAATGGCAACGGTCACGACAGGGTAGTTATTCTCCACCGCCAGCTTATTGATAGTTGGTGAAGTATAAGTGCATATCGGGCACCAGGTTCCCCAGAAATATACGAGCGTCGGCTTATCGGTACTCATTGCCGCAAGATCAAGGCGTTGTCCTTGATAGTCTGTCAGTTGCAATTGTGGATCGGCCGGCATGACAGGCTGTCGCCACCAGTTCACAGCAGTATAGATGAGCGCAAATATCGTCCCATAGATAAGTATGGTTTTAAGTATTGATAGCCCCCTTTGTTTCGGTGTCTTTCTAAGTTTTAATGTTTTTTGCGAACCTGTCATTTTAGTACCTGCTCTTCTACTTTTTGTGATCTTAGATATAAAAAACGGCTGAATGATCAGCCGTTTTGTTATTGTGTAGTGGGTACTAAACGAGATAGATATACTAGATTGTAACGCGAGACTGGTACAAACTTTACTTGCGTGCTGTGTCTGCGCTGCTCGATGCTGCGCAAAATTTGTCCCAGCCTCGCTGTATCTCTTTTACATTGACTTGACTATACGTTTGTGAGCTTTTCACCTTTACCTTAAGCCCTTAGAACTTTTCGGCGCGACCCTGCAGTGGATTGCCCAACAGTACGCTACCTGAGTTTTCACGACGCTCGCTATCGCTTAGTTTGCTGGCAGGTATCTTTGCTTTACGCTTCCACTTTAGGCTAAACAGATCATCGCGGCGATCGAGCAAATTATGTACTGAACCCTCGTTACGCACATGGATGAGCTTATCTAAATTGAGATCAGAGAAGAACACCATCTCTGTATTAGCCGTGGTCTCTGCCATGATGGCATCATGCGGGAACGCAAAGTCTGATGGCGAAAAAATAGATGACTGTGCGTATTGAATATCGAGGCTCTCCACTTGCGGCAAGTTACCGACAGAACCACAAATCATCACGTAGCATTCGTTCTCAATGGCACGTGCTTGGGCACAGTGGCGCACGCGCAGATACCCGTTTTGAGTATCGGTCCAAAATGGCACAAACAAAATGTCCATGTCATCGAGTGCCATTAAGCGTGCTAATTCTGGAAACTCAACGTCATAACAGACCAAGATTCCAATACGGCCGGCATCCGTGTCGAACACTTTGACCTCGTCACCGCCTTCAATCACCCAGGCACTACGCTCATGCGGAGTAATATGAATCTTGCGTTGCTCCTCGACTGTGCCATCGCGTCGGCATAGGTAGCTGACATTATACAAAGTATCGTTTTCATCAAGTAGCGGCATGGAGCCTGTGATGACATTGACGTTATAACTAACCGCTAGATGCGAGATCTCGTTTTTGAACCATTCGGTATAGCCTGCCAAAAAGCGAATGGCGATGTTTTGATCGGTGGACTCACACAATCCCATTAACGGCGCGTTAAAAAACTCTGGCAGACAGGCAAAATCTGAGTTGTAGTCCGCCATGATATCGACAAAGAACTCGACTTGTTGTAGCAGCTCCTCTGGCGACTCAACCTCACGCATCTGCCACTGAATCCCGCCAATACGTACCTCAGATTTACGGGTATTGGGCTTATAGTCTTTGGGCTCATAATAGATATTGGCCCACTCAAGCAAGGTTGCAAAGCCTTTAGACTGCTTGTCATCAGGTAGATATGCGGTCAAGATGCGCTTGACGATAAAGCCGTTTGAGAGCTGAAAAGATAGCGCTGAGTCATGAATCTCACGCGACTCGACCGCGTCAATGTACTCGCCAGGAGTGAGGTCTTTGTGATTGTAGTAATTAGGTATACGTCCGCCTGCTAAAATAGCGCGGAAGTTTAACTGTCGGCACAGCTCTTTTCGCGCATCATACAGGCGACGACCCAAGCGATAACCGCGATACTCAGGATCAATGAGCGCATCTAAGCCATAAATAGCGTCACCTTTAGGATCATCTCTGATAATCTCTTTGTGACCAATTAGATCATCATAAGTATGCGGATTAGAGAACTTGGCGTAATCGACACGCATAGACAGTACAATACCGATCAGATCGTCGTGATCAAATAGCGCAATTTGTCCTTCGGGAAAGGCATCAATCAAAGCATGGATAGTGGCTTTTGACCAAGAACCGCCAAGGTTAGAATATACTTTATCCATAAGAGCTTTGAGCTGGGGATAGTCTTTTTTCTTAATCTCTGCAATCGTTAAATGAAAGTCTTCTGGTTTTTCTATATTACTCATAAAGATCCTATAATATTGTTTATTAACTACGTGGTGATAAGCGTGAAGGCTATTGGTTGATAATATGAGTGCATACAACTAGCGACATATGCCCATAATATGTTGTCCTGTCAGTTACAAAAAATGGTTATCTTGAATACAGTAACAATGTTACAATAATTAACAATAACAAGTACTTATTATGTTCTTGCACT
>NZ_JBQQFC010000070.1:0-10687 GCF_052258445.1 Psychrobacter sp. T6-1 | reverse complement strand
TTCTCTAAAGTCGCAGGCCCCATACCGCGTTTGGGCGTATTGATAATACGCAAAAATGCACTATCATCCTCAGGATTTAAAATCAGGCGCAAATAGCCCATAATGTCTTTGATCTCACTACGCGCAAAGAACGACTGACCACCCGATAGCTTATAAGGTATCTGTAATTGGCGCAATTGTGCCTCAAGCATACGCGCCTGAAAGTTACTGCGATAGAGCACCGCGTACTGTTCCCACTCATTACCAAAACGCAGTTTATGGGTGATGATCTCTTTTGCCACGCGCTCAGATTCATCATCATCGTTACGGCAATTAATGATACGAATTTTTTCGCCTTGACCTTTATCTGACCACAGTTTTTTTTCGAACAGATGCTCATTATTAAGAATAACGGCATTAGCTGAGGTCAAAATACGACTGGTCGAGCGATAATTTTGCTCAAGCATAACGATCTTGAGTTTGGGAAAGTCCTCTTTGAGCAGCGCCATATTTTCAGGTTTGGCGCCGCGCCACGCATAGATAGATTGGTCATCATCACCGACCACAGTAAAGCGCCCTTGCGGCCCAACTAAGTATTTAATCATTTCATACTGGGCGGTATTGGTATCTTGATACTCATCGACGAGTAAGTAGCGAATACGATTTTGCCATTTATCACGCAGCTCACGATTTTCGCGTAGTATCTTGGTTGGCAAGACAATCAAGTCATCAAAATCGACGGCATTATAAGCGCGCAAATTACGCTCATATAAGGCATAGAGAGTTGCAAAAATCATGTCCTCTGGATCATCTAAAGTTTCCATCGCTTTATCAGGCTCAACCAGATCATTCTTCCAATCCGATATCATTTTTATCGCTTTGCCAACCAGCTCACGACTCTCAGCGCCTGATAAGTTATCGCGCATCATCAGCTCCATCAATAGCCGCTTGCTATCATCACTGTCCATGATAGAGAAGTTGCCTTTGAGCGGGGTATGAATCAGCTCATAACGCAAAAACTGTAAGCCAAATTGGTGGAACGTCGAGACCGTCAATCCGCGCGTCTTTTCACTCGGTAGCAATTTACTGACCCGCGCTTTCATCTCGCGCGCGGCTTTATTAGTAAAGGTCACTGCGGTGATACGCTCAGCTGGCATATTGCATTCTTCGATAAGATAAGCAATCTTGCGCGTAATCACCGAAGTCTTACCTGAGCCTGCGCCTGCCAATACCAAAAGCGGCCCTGATACATAGAGCATAGCTTCTTTTTGTCTAGGATTGAGTTGACTCATATGGTGACCTTTGTGGCAAATAGTACAAAAACAAAAAGAATAGACGTGGCTTTGTATCAAACAAAATAGTTGACTATTGGTGATCACAAAGCTTATCTATGTTGATGATAAAGCGAGACTAATCGTACAAAGCATCGCCTAAAATCTGGTGGGTTATTATAAAGCAAAAGGATGGGTTTTTGGGGTTTGGTCTAAAGACCGTGAGGTGATATTATGCAAAAAAGGACAGTGTACTTGATGTACAAGTAATATAGCGTCAGTTTAAAGCGTAAACTGACGCTATATTTTTGCTTTAGAGGTTAAATGTTATAAAAAACTAAGCATGGTTTAGTTGGCGAGCCGCTTCTAATGCAAAATACGTCAAGATGCCATCGGCACCAGCGCGGCGAAAGCCAATGAGCGACTCTAATATCACCGCATCAGTCAGCCAGCCATTTTGAATCGCCGCCATATGCATCGCGTATTCCCCTGAAACTTGGTATGCGAACGTTGGTACGCCAAAGGTGTTTTTGACCTCGCGGATCAGATCCAAATAAGGCTGACCGGGTTTAATCATGACCATATCTGCGCCCTCAGCGATATCCATTGCCACCTCGTGCAAGGCCTCCGCGCGATTACCAAAGTCCATCTGATACTGTTTTTTATGTCCACCCTTTAGATTGCCTGCACTACCGACAGCGTCACGAAATGGGCCGTAGTAGGCAGAGGCGTATTTGGCAGAGTAGGCCATGATAGCGGTATTAGCAAAACCTTCGGACTCAAACGCATCGCGCATGGCTTTGATACGACCGTCCATCATATCGCTTGGAGAGATAATATCAGCGCCTGCACGCGCGTGAACGAGTGCTTGCTTGACGAGTACCTCAACGGTGGCATCGTTGACCACGTAACCGCTATCATCGAGTAAGCCATCTTGACCATGAGACGTATAAGGATCAAGGGCGACATCGGTCATAACGACCATCTCTGGCACCGCATCTTTGATAGCGGCGACCGCGCGAGCAGTAAGACCGTTGGCGTCATAAGCGGCCTTGCCATCAGGCGTTTTTAGCGAGTTGTCGATAACAGGGAAGATATCGATAGTGGTGACGCCCTCGGCTAACAATGCTCTAGCATATTCAATGGTCAAATCGATGGATAAACGCTCAACGCCTGGCATGCTAGCAATGGCTTGACGCTGGTTTTCCCCTTCCAAAACAAAAACAGGAGCGATAAAGTGTTTGGGGTGCAATTCAACTTCGCGGATCATCGAACGCACATTATCGTTATAACGCAAGCGGCGCAGACGAGTCTCAGGAAATTGACGATTAAAGGTATAAGACATGGATATTCCTTATTGTTTTTAATAAAAGCAAAAAGCCCCGCCAAAGCGGCAGAGCTCGTTTTATCTGTAACATCTATAAATTAACGCTAAATAAACTATGGCTCACTTATCTGCGTGACTGGCACGGTTTCAACGGCGCTTTCATCAATAAGTAAACCTACCGCCGCGTCAGCATCGTTGTCATCATCAATATCGACGATAGCCGTTGGCTTAAAGGTCATATCATCTGAGCCTTGTTCCTGCTTGATAGCGACAGCTTCGGCTACAGAGACTACGCGGGCAGAGCTTGCCGCTTCAATCGCCTCAGCCGCTTTTGCTTCTGCGTTATTGGTCACTAACGTTGCGATATTCGTCAGATTAGTATATTGCGGCACAGGGATAGCGGTAGTTGGTACATCAAGATTAGCACCGCCGCCAAGCGCTTGGTATAGCTCAATTTGGCTGATGATTTTTTGCAATTCTAAATCTAGGATACCCTGCTGAGTCGAAAACAAAGAGCGCTGAGCATCGAGAACATCTAGATAGTTTGCGATACCTGCCTTGAAGCGTGCATTAGCAATCTCATACGTTTGATCAAAGTTATCTTGCAGACGGTACTGCGCCGCTAACTGCTCACCAAGCGTTGCTCGGGTGGCAAGGACGTCTGAGACTTCGCGAAAAGCGGTTTGAATAGATCTCTCGTACTGAGCAAGACTCTGCTTACGCTCCACTTGTGCCACTTCATAATTAGCATCAAGCAGGCCACCATCAAAGATAGGCACACTAAGGTTGGGACCAAACGACCAACCAAAGGAGTCGCTATCAAACAAATCGCTTAACCCATCGCTACGCAGACCGACGCTACTGGCAAGGCTAATCGTTGGAAAATATGCGGCGCGCGCGACATCGATGTTAGCGCCAGCAGCCTTAAGGTTATATTCTGCTTGCAAGACATCGGGACGAAAGCGTAGCAGCTCACTTGGCAGACCAGCGCTAAAGACTTCGTGAGTTGTAATATTACTGACCGCAGGCGCTGGGATAAGCTCTCCGGGTATCGGTGCACCAAGCAAGAACTGTAGCGCGTTACGAGAGGTCAAAATGCTGCTTTGAGCGCGTAATACGGCGAGGCGGGCATTCTCAAGCGCCGCTGAGGATTGCAGTGAGGGCAGCTTGGGATCGATACCTGCTTTAAAGCGCTCATTGGCAATAAATAGCGAGCGCTCACGGCTCTCGACAGTGGCCTCTGCTAGCTTTAACTGCGCTAGGCTGTAGCTCAAATTAGCATAGCTTTGGGCGATATTACTGATCAGACTAATCTTGGTGGCATCTTTTGCTGCTGTCGTTGCCAAAAAGCTCTGCAACGCTTGATCTTTCAAGCTATCAATGCGACCCCAAAAGTCTAACTCATAGCTGGCAAGACCTAAGTTGACACCATAACTGTCTGTTGTTTGACGACCACCCACACTACCGCCGCCAGGGAGACTGGTTCGAGGCGTGGCTTGGCTTTGACGAGAGTAATCGACCTGACCGTTAATCGTAGGCAAATCGCGAATATCGGTGATTCGGTACTGCGCGCGCGCGCGCTCAATCGCAAGACGCGCACTCTCAAAGTCTTTGTTGTTCTCAAGTCCCAAAGCGATAAGTGCTTTTAGGCGCTCGTCACTATAAAAGTCCTGCCAGCGCTGACCAGCTAGGCTTGGCTGCTGCGGCGTACTAACCGTCTCTTTATCAAAATTACTATAAGACTCATTAATAGGAATATTTGGCTGCGCCAGCACAGGCGTAGTATCTACTTTTGGTATGGTGTTACAAGCAGTCATACTTAGCGTTAATACGCTCAAACTCAAAAGGCGGGTTGAGCGCCCTACAAATGCTTTTTTTACAGGGTTGCACGCGAGCATTCGCTTTTTTGTAGTGATTGCCTTGGGCACTGTATGGGCAGTAATAGAGGGATTACTCATTGTGTATTATCTCCAAAGCTTGCAGGCTGATAATTCTCAGAGGTGACTAAAGTCTGAGTGTCATCTGTTGAGTCGTCGTTAGGGCCATTATCGTGACCATCATCATCTGGATCACGCGGTTTGTTATTGCCATATTTATGCGGGAACAGACTACGTACCCAAACATAGAACATAGGAATAAAGAATATACCCAAAAAGGTTGCTGTCAGAACGCCGCCGACAACACTGGTACCGATCGCGTTTTGACTACCAGAACCTGGGCCACTGGCGATAAATAACGGCACGACACCTAGGCCAAAGGCAAGCGAGGTCATAATAATAGGACGCAGACGCTGGCGGGCTGCGGTCATAACCGCCTCTTTGAGACTATAACCTTCCTCTTGATGCTCTTTGGCAAACTCAATAATCAAAATGGCGTTCTTAGCAGAGAGACCGACGACGGTGAGCAGGCCGACCTGCAAATAGATATCATTGGCAAAGTCTCGCAGCCATGTAAAGATGACCGCACCTAATACCCCAAGCGGGATAACTAGCAGCACTGAGAAGGGAATAGACCAGCTCTCATACAGCGCGGCTAAACATAAAAAGACGACCAAAATAGATAGCGCATAAAGCATAGGAGCCTGCGCACCAGATTTTTGTTCCTCTAGTGACATACCTGTCCACTCGTAACCCACGCCTTCGGGTAACTCGCTTATCATGTTTTCCATCGCGCTCATCGCCTCACCTGTACTAAGACCTGGGGCGGCGCTACCTTGAATGTTCATAGACGGTAGACTGTTATAGCGGGTTAAGCGCGGCGAGCCTGATTGCCACTCACTACTTGAGAAGGCATCGAATGAGATCATATCACCTGTCTCATTACGCACATACCACTTACCGATATCATCAGGGTTGGTACGGCTATTAGGCTCACCTTGGACAAACACACGCTTGATACGGCCACGATCAATAAAGTCATTGATGTAACTTGACCCCCAAGCGGTTGAGATTACGCTATTGATACTACCAAGCGATAAGCCATAGGCCGCCGCTTGCTCTTGATTGATATTGACTTTAAGCTGCGGCGCATCTTCTTGTCCATTAGGACGTACGCCTGCGACTTGATCGTTTTGCGCGGACATACCTAGGAGCATATTGCGCGCTTCAAGCAGCCCATCGTGCCCGATATTACCGGTATCTTGAATCATTAAATCAAAACCACTAGCGTTACCCAGCTCAGTGATGGCAGGCGGTACAATAGCGAATACTTGCGCTTCGTTCAATTGAGTAAAGAAGTAGCCCATCGCTCGACCCGCAACGGCCTGCGCAGTGTTCTCGTCGCCATCACGCGCCTCCCAATCAGAGAGTCGCACGAACGCCAGACCCATATTCTGTCCTTGTCCGGCAAAACTAAAACCTGCAATGGTAAACACTGACGCGATATTATCCGTCTCTTGGGTATCGTAATAAGTACGCACTTTCTCTAGCACATCTTGGGTTTCATCGAGCGTGGAACCTGCTGGGAGCTGGACTAAGGTAAACATAATACCTTGATCCTCCTCTGGCAAGAACGAGCCTGGAATACGCAAGAACACCACTGTCATAATACCGATGATGATCGCGTAGCCCACCAGATATAACCATTTAAAACGGATACTTTTACCCACAAAGCCTTCGTATTTGCGGCTGAGCTTAAAGAAGCTACGGTTAAACCAACCAAAGAAGCCTTTTTGCGCTTCAGTATTGCCTTTTTCATGACTCTTGCTACGTTTGAGCAAAGTCACACATAGAGCAGGGGTGAAGATAAGGGCGATTAGTGCTGAGAGCACCATAGCAGTAATCAAAGTGATCGAGAACTGACGATAAATGACGCCTGTTGAGCCGCCAAAGAACGCCATCGGTACAAATACCGCCGACAAGATAAGGGCAATACCGATTACAATTTTGCTAATCTCACCCATTGATTGAATGGTCGCGTCTTTGATTGAGATATGCGGATCTTCTTCTAATATACGCTCGACGTTCTCAACGACGACGATGGCATCATCGACCAGTAGACCGATGGAGAGTACCATCGCAAACATAGTCAAGACATTGATACTAAAGCCTGCGACGTACAAGACGGCAAAGGTGCCAAGCAAAACGACAGGAACAGCAAGTGTTGGAATAATAGTCGCGCGCCAGTTCTGCAAAAAGATAAACATGACGATAAACACCAGTACGATCGCTTCAAGCAGCGTCATGACAACTTGTTCGATAGACAAGCGCACAAATGGCGTGGTGTCATAAGGTACAACAGAAGCTAGACCTGCTGGGAAGTTAGATTCAAGCTGCGCCATACGATCGGCGACTGCTTCACGAGTCTCCAAGGCATTAGCGCCGCCTGCAAGCGAGATACCCAGACCTGCTGCTTCTTGACCGTTGTACTGTGAGACTACGCCGTAGTTTTCACTACCAATCTCGACATCTGCCACATCACCCAAGCGTACTTGCGCGCCTGAGACGTCTGTTTTGAGTAGGATATTGGCGAACTCTTCTGGCGTTTGTAGATAGCTTTGTACCGTAACCGTCGCGTTAATAACCTGCTGGTCGGTATCGGCGGGCGCTTGGCCTAATTGTCCTGCTGAGACTTGAGCGTTTTGCGCGCGAACCGCATTGACGACGTCGCTTGGCACCATGTTATAGCTACGTAAGCGCGCAGGGTCTAGCCAGATACGCATGGCATAAGTAGAACCAAATAGCTGTACTTCACCAACGCCTTCGACGCGGCTGAGCTGATCGACGACATTTGAGCTGACATAATCAGCAATATCAGCGCGGTCCATATTCCCATCTTCTGAGATAAAGGCCTGTACCATCATAAAGCTACTGGAGGACTTGTTGACATTGACCCCTTGGCGCTGAACGGATTCAGGCAATGAGCTCATAGCCGATTGTAGCTTGTTCTGTACTTGTACTTGTGCGGTATCAGGATCAGTACCGTTCTCAAAAGTGAGCGTAACGGTCGCTCCGCCATTAGAGGAGCTAGACGATGAGATATACATCAGACCGTCAAGGCCTTTCATGCGCTGCTCGATGACCTGAACGACAGAGTTCTCGACCGTTTGCGCATTTGCGCCAGGGTAGCTGGCACTCACTGAAATCGTCGGCGGCGCAATACGTGGATACTGTTCAATCGGCAGATTGATGACCGATATGACCCCGATAAGCATGACCAAAATGGCCATTACCCATGCAAAAATAGGGCGATTAATAAAAAAAACTGACATAGTATATCCCTAAGTCTTCCTATCTTTGAATGGAATTAGTTAGCAGAAGCTTCAACTGAATTGTCATTAGAAGCGTCATCGCCAGCTGGCTCATTCATCGTTTTGGCAGCTTGCTGCGGCGTTTTGGCATTAGCACTGCCACTAGCAGTATTTGCCGATGGCGCAGGATTGGCACTCTCAAGCGGTTTGGCAACGACTTCTTGTTCAGGTTTGACTTTAGCGCCGCCAATAATGACCACTTGATCGCCTGCTTGTAAGCCGTCAGTGATGACCCATTGACCATCGAAAGTACCGTTGACCGTAACGGGTCGCACTTGAATTTTGTTGTTTTGATCGACGATATACACCTGCGTTTCACTCTTAGGCGTACGCATAACCGCGCTCTGTGGCAGTAAGGCGGCATTGGTGATAACGCTTTGCGTCAAGCGCGCTGAGACATACATACCTGGAAGCAGAACGTTATTTGGATTTGGAAATATAGCCCGCAGCGTGACTGCGCCTGTCGATTGATCCACTTTAGCTTCTGATAAAGCGAGCCTGCCGCGTACTGGATATACCGAACCGTCCTCTAACACTAGCTCAACTGTATTCATACCAGCTTGGGCTGTGCCTTCAGATATTTGTTGGCGCAGTTTAAGTAGCTCGGATGAAGACTGACTAATATCGACATAGATGGGATCAAGACGTGAGACGGTAACCAAGGGATCGGGCTGACCTGCACTAACCAAAGTACCAGCGGTGACGCTTGAGCGATCCGTACGACCTGCAATGGGTGCTCTGACAATGGTGCGATTAAGATCCAAAGTACTCGCGTCTAGGGCGGCCTGCGCGCTTTGAATGCCTGCTTCTGCACTAGATATACCAGCTTGCGTTTGTCCTACTGCCGCGCGCGCACTCTCCAAAGCGGCCTGCGCGGTACGAACCTGCGTGACGGCTTGATCATATTGCTGTTTGGAGATCGCATCGATATCGACCAAGCCTTGCAGTCGCTGCAAATCGTTTTGGGCCTGTGCAAGCGACGCTTGACGGCTAGCGAGCTCAGCTTTGGCGTTAGCATTATTGGCTATTGCGGTCTGACGATTGGCTTGTGCTTGAGCGATAGCGGCCTGACCACTAGTAATAGATGACGCGTAGTTATCGGTGTTAATCCGATAAAGCGGCTGACCTGATTTAACGTTACTGCCTTCACGGAACAATACCTCTTCAATCACGCCGCTCACTTGTGGACGCACATCGGCGGTCTCAAAGGCGGCGGTACGACCAGAAAAGGTTTGAACTTGAGGAACGGATCCAAAGGTGACGGCTTGAACATTGACAACAGCGGGCGGCATCTGTTGCTGCGCCGCTGCGGCGTCTTCGTCTTTTTTGTCACAGCCAACCAGTACAGCTCCAGATAGTACAGTGGCCATTACAAGCGCAAGAGTAGAGTGCTTCATCAAGGTCCTCGTCGATATAGATACGATATAAGTAAAGTAGATAACCGTTAAGCTGATAAATGCCATTGAGGTACTCATCATTTTATGTCTAGAAGCTATCTAATAATGGGGTTTAAGCGAAATATGAATAACTAAGTATGAACAACAAGTATGCGTAAAAAGTATAAGTGAAAAATTATTCGCTATTATAAACTATTGGGTACACCCTATAGTCAAGTCGTCATAAAGCGCTTTATATTAAGATCTATGTATTTTATCTACTTACAAAGCGCGTAGCCTATAAGCTGGCTTAAAAATCGAGCACTAGCAATAAAAAATTATTCCCTATAAAAAATTGTTAACTTTTGTTATAGATTCAAATAATACTCTATAACAGTCGTGCGCTGGCAAGCTCAGTTAATTGATATAGTCCAAGTCGATAGCGATTGTCAGGTAGAGTGCTAAGAGCTTGTTGTGCAAGCTTAGTTTCTTCTAATGCTCGCGCAGTACAATAGTCAAGCGCTCCTGACTGACGTACCAAATCAATAAGCTGCTTAGCATTGGGTGTTTTGCCCGTCTGAACGGCTACCCGCAGTTGCTCATAACCTTTTGAGTCACTACCCTTTAGGAGCTCCAACGCTTTAATCGTCGGTAAGGTAGGCTTGCCTTCACTTAAGTCGTCCCCTAAGTTTTTGCCCATAAGCTCGCTATCACCGCTGTAATCAAGCACATCATCAATGATCTGAAAGGCATTGCCAAAGTGCTGACCAAAATCAGAGAGCGCCTGCATATGCTGTTCTTGCTTTTGCAAAATGGCGGCGCCTTGGGTTGCCATCATAAACAGCCGTGAGGTTTTGCCATCGATAATGTTCAGGTAATCCGTCTCAGTTGCCGCAGGATTGTGCTGATGCTGAAGCTGCAACACCTCCCCTTCAGCGATATCACAAGTGCCATCGGAGAACAATTGTAATAGAGACAAACTTCCAAAACCGACAAGCAAATTAAAAGCGCGGGCAATTAGGTAGTCGCCTACGAGCACAGCGGTGGCATTGTCCCAAGTGGCATTGGCAGTGGGTTTGCCGCGGCGCTGTCCTGACTCATCAATCACATCATCATGAACCAAAGTGGCGGTATGTAGCATCTCAGTAATCGCCGCTAAATGCATGGCCTGCGTTGAAGGCTCATCATTTAGCATGCGCGCGCAAAGCAGCGTTATCAGCGGGCGCATACGTTTGCCGCCAGCATTAATCACATGCTGAGAGACGCTCATCACCAGCTGTACTTTTGAATTAAGACTACCAAAGACTTGCTTATCCATGATCTCAAAGTCGCTTGCAACGATGCTTTGAATCTCGCTATAGCTTAGGGTAGAGGGTGTTTTTGATGCAGATAAAGGGGCACTAGTCATAATCAATCGTCATATCAAAGGAATAAAAACTCACTTAAAAATGAGCAAATAATCGGTCTACAAAAAATGATGAAGTTG
>NZ_JBQQFC010000069.1:0-10756 GCF_052258445.1 Psychrobacter sp. T6-1 | reverse complement strand
TGCATACCGACATCACAGCTGGCCTGACTCAGCGCTGCAAATTGTGACTTGGCAATAATAAGGTGGTCAACAACGTCTTTTTCATTAAATTGCAGAGTTAATACGCCAGCTTTGCCACCGACTGCATTGATCAATTGACTTGCGACATTAGGCAGCTTTTTGTCAATCAGTGAGGCGCTAGTGAGCTGCACAAGCAGACGTGCTTGGGGATGCGTTTTGCGCACGGTACTGATTTTTTTGCAGGCATTGATCAGTACCCAGCGATCTATTTTTTCACGTAGTCCATGAGTTTTGGCAACACTCATAAACTGATCGGGGCTCAATATCGTATTGTCAGCATCGAGTAACGGCAGGCGCAGATACACCTCAAAAAAGTCACTGCGATCATAATTGATATCATAGATTGGCTGAAACAGGAGCTCAAAGCGGTTGTTAGCGATAGCGTCAACGAGTGCTTCAGCTAGCGCACTATCATCGCTGTTGGCATGCTCACTTGGATCGTACAGATGATAGGTATTACCTTGATTGGTGGTTTTTATCATAATGTGCGTGATCGCATCTATCGCGCGCTCTAGCAGTACTTGCGGCTGGGCAGCCCCTTGCTCAATCTTGACAGCCCCTATGCTCACGGTAGTATGCGTCGTATGGTTGTCCACCTCGATTAGCATCTCACTAATATGTGCCCCAATACGCTCAGCAAGGGCACTTAGCTTTTGAGTGGAGGTATCAGTTGTTAATAGGGCAAATGAGGTGTCACTAAAGCGGCTAATATAGTCTTGCGGCGCAAGTTTACTCAAAGCACCTGCCACCTGCTGGACGGTTACATCGACGCCTTGTAGCCCCAAACTGCTTCTGATTTTACCTATATTATCAAGTTGAATATACAGCAGTCCTGCTGTTGACTTGTTCTGTATGGCCAGCTTACGTACCGAGTCGAGCTGCTCTTCAAAACCGCGGCGATTATTCAGCCCCGTCAAGCTATCTTTACGTTCTGCCATAGCCAAACGTTTGGCTATCTCAGCGCTATTGTGACTGTTTTGTTGAATGATAATTTGAGTGACAGGTTCGGCATCTAGCGTTGCAGTTGCCAGTTGCAATTTTGCTTTAAAGGTTGTGCCATCGACACGTAAGCTGTCAAAGTTAAACTCAACTTGCGAGCGATTACCTTTATCAAACTGTTTTAAAAACTGCTTAAAGCCTTTGACGTTATCAGTGCCTGCAATAAGATCGATGACCGGAACACCAATGATATCGTCCATAGCATTAAAGCCAAACAACTTTAGATAAGGCTCATTGGCAAAAATATGTATGCCTTGATCTAAATAAGCGACAGCGCTTTTGGAATTTTTGATCAAGATATTGGCGCGCTGCTCGGCCTCTGATAGGACATGGCGCAGGGTTTTGAGTTGACGGCGACTGCGCAAACTATCGTGCTGCAAACATATTGCCATTACGATGCAGCTATCATTATCCGTGTACAAGGATTTTACCATCGTACTATTAATAACTGTCGGTAGCTCTTGGCTATCTTTGGTAGGAGCAGTAGAGTCACTTTTACCGAGTAATGCTATTGTGGGTAGATCGATACTACGCTCTTGAATAATACCGACAACATCAGTGAAGCTCATGTCATAAGCTTTGCCAAATACCAAGACATCCCACTGCTGACGCAAGGACTTTAGCAGCTCTTCTTTATCGTCCAAAAACCCTAAATTGATCTCATCGTAATAGGCGCTCAAACGCTGCACTACATGCTCAGCATATAGTTGATCATCATCGATAAATAATAGGTTCAAAACAGATGGGGTACGCATAAATAGCCTTTTATGATGTCTTAAAACATAAAACTAGAGTACAAGCATCTGTAGATTTAAGCAATAATTTAGTCAGCGACCACTTGGCTTGACATCATAATAAAATTTGACTGACACCTCTAACACTCTACTAAGACTAACTATTAAGGGGGCCATACCATTTAGATATAAACGGCCTCAAACTGACTAAACTCTTCAGTGGTTAATAGTTTGCGTTGCAGACGCAAAGATTGCTGCTTGTCATTAATACAGATCATAACTCTATCATTGACCCTCCAATTGTGCGTTGGCATAAGCAAGCTAAATTTAGTCTGAAGCTTGGCGTCACTACCGATGATTATCGCTGGGATAAGGTGCTGGTTACGCGCGCCCCTATCGATTAAGCGTAACGCACAAGCACTAAACTTGTGGCCGAGTATCTGCCACTCTATCTCTTCGTTCGTGCCAGATAGACTACCACCTTGTTGGTTTTGCTGCTCGATGTTCACCCAGCGTACCACGCCTATAGCGCGATCGGTATGATCGCCTTTTTTGTCGGATGAGCAGACCAAAAAGAGATTCATAAGCTTGAGAGATGGCGGCGCTGTACTATTAACGCCGCCATAAATCGCATTAGAAAAACTCGTAGCCTCAGGTTTGATGGCGTCTTCTATGTTGAGCCAAGACTCATCTGAGGGCTGACTGGAAAAATCAGCTAGATCTGGTAGTAAGTGCAAGGTTCTAAAGGGTGAGGCCGAATCGGTAGTAGAAAAAACGTCAGCAGCTATGCTGCGCTTATAGCTCGCTTCTACCGGCTGCGTATCATAACGAGGTCGCCACTCAAGTGGAATCTTTTGTAGCGCAATCAAGCTCATCAAGCTTTTTTCGCCAGCCGCTTGGTAATGAATGTTATTAAAACCTGTAGTAATAGTAGCGCGCTGCTTGGTATTGGGTTTACTAATAGAGCTCTGCTGCTGCTGAATATAGCGATACGAGCGATATGAGAGCATCGACCATATTTTGCCCATCAAAAACTGAATAGCCATCTCACTTCCGTCAGCGGCTAAAGCAGGACGGCGCGCCTGTAGATAACTTGCCAGCGGCGCAAGCTCAATAAACACGCAATCGTACTCTTTTTTATAAGGATTAATCCTAGAGTGCCCCGTAAAATAAGTTGGTGGATAATCGCTGTGCAAATCGACAAATACTCGAGTGTTGGTCTCAGGATTAGTCGTCGCATCGATGTGACTGGCCCACTCAGGTAATAAGCGTTGTAGCAATAAAATATCAGCGCGCGCCAAAGAGCGTACATTTAATAAGCTGTGCAAACATATCTGTACATATAGTTTATGAATGGTATCAGCATGACGGATAACAACCTCGCTGCTTAGATCAACATGAGCTAGATTGTACTGATCAGCAATATAATACAGCTGATTGATACCCAGCCAAATGTTAGAAGGCAGGTACTGATAGCAAATCGCCTTTTGTGCCAATAGTTTTTGATAAAGGCTCAGTGATTCATAGATCGCTATAGATAGAGGCGAGATTGTAGGGGCTTTAGTATGTGTGAAATAGCGTATCCAGCCATTCTTAGGTCTGATAATCGCTTGACTATCACGCTCTAGGTAGCGCTGTATGATACCGTCATATACTAGTATGGCTGCATAATACAGCGACTCAACTTGAGAGACATATCTCATTTGGTGCGCTTTGAGAGCCCCTGTTTCATAGATATAATATTTGCGCAGATCAACAATTAGCTTATTAGTAGCGCTCATTACGATAGCGACCAATTTAAGACGCTCATCGTCTTCTAAATCAGAAGCCGCTAGATCAGCGAGTACCTCTTCTAATTGATGCGCTTGCTCATTTTGAGATTGTGAAGATAAATGGAAGGTCCATTCACGCAGTTGCTGTTCTTGACCATGCACATACTGACGTGATGATTGGGGTAGTAAGTTCTTAGTCGATAAGTATTTCTGAAAAGCTGACAAAGTGGCCACAAAAACTCCTTAGTAGAAATACTAGAATAACGTTATACGTGGTCAATATGTAAAATTGTATAATTAATTAATAGAATATAATGGAACTATACACGAATACGAATTGATATATCGAAAGTATTTCTCTATTGATAAATTGTATAAGGCGTTCTTGATCACTAAAAATGTAGCCTTCATAACGAAGTAATCCCTGCGCAGAGCGGCGAGTACTGTTTTACAATTTAAACATACTATGGTGCCAACTTTAGTTAATCTTGTAAATGTCAACGGGCACCTTAAAAGGTCTGTTCGGCAACTCGCGAACCAGCTTGGGCATTAAGTATCCAGGTAGTTTTGCTAGCATTAACCAGTAAAGCTCAATATTCGACCGTTCGTCGGCATCAAAGTGGGCAGCTCCTTTCACTTTATCTAGCATATGTAAGTAATAAGGCAGTACCCCTGCGGCAAATAATCGTAAACTTAAATCTACCTGAGTATCCACATCATCATTAATTCCAGCCAGTAGAACTGTTTGATTTAACAGCATAATATTAGCTGCGCGTGCGCGCTTTAAGTACGTTGAGGTATGCTCATCAATCTCATTAGCATGATTGCAATGAATGACCATAACGATATGGCAGCGGCTTTGCGCGAGTCTCTCTAGTAGCTCATTGTCGAGTCGTTCAGGAATGACGAGCGGTAAACGAGTATGCAGACGAATAGTCGTCAATTGTTCGATAGACTCTAGGGTATCAAGCCACGCAAATAGACGGCGATTACTAATACTTAAGGGGTCGCCGCCACTTAGTATCACTTCACTGATATCAGGATGCTCGTTGATATAAGTGATGATTTCTTCTTGCACGGCACTCGTTGGCATATTGGCATTATAATCAAAATGCTGACGGAAACAGTAGCGGCAATGAATAGCGCAGGCCCCTGTAATGGTCAAAAGCACCCTAGATTCATACTTGTGCAGCATACCTTTGATAGGATTTTGCTCATTTTCAGCGAGCGGATCAGCGACGTACCCTGTCACAGCTATTTGTTCTTGATTATCTGGCAGTACTTGTTTAAGTAGTGGGTCATCAGCGTCTCCTACTCTCATTTTTGTGACAAAGGCACGCGGTACTCGCATTTTGAAATGCTCTGGGGTATAGACTTGTTCACGCAGTGATTCAAGACCTAGCAGCACTAGTAACTCATCGATTGAGGTGATGGCTTCGGATAATTGTGTTTGCCAGTTTTTTTGTGTGATTAAATGGTTTATCATGACAGCACCTAGCACCTAACATCTATATTTAAAAGCCGATATTATACGCGGTTAATAGGCACCCTACCAAAATATAGACTAACCCTAATACAAACTTAACCTGATGTAATATAGACTAAACGAGTATCTATCCCTTTATTTGGCAATTTTTAATACTGACAACCCTTAGGAGTCTCTTGTGGCAAGTTTTTCTACCAATGAGTTTAAAGCCGGTCTAAAAGTCATGCTCGATGGCAACCCGTGTTCTATTATGGAAAACGAGTTTGTAAAACCTGGCAAAGGTCAGGCTTTTAACCGCGTTAAACTACGTAATCTACGCAGCGGCAAGGTATTAGAGCAAACTTTTAAATCAGGCGATAGCCTAGAGGCCGCTGACGTCATCGATACAGATATGGACTATCTGTACAATGATGGTGAATTTTGGCATTTTATGGATTCAGAGACCTTTGAGCAAATTCAGGCGGACAAAACGGCGATTGGTGATGCCCAAAAGTGGCTCAAAGATAATAGCAACGCCTCGTGCGTGATCACCTTATTTAATGGTGTGCCCTTGAGTGTCACGCCGCCAAACTTTGTAGAGCTACAAATTACAGAGACCGATCCTGGCGTTCGCGGTGACACCTCAGGCGGCGGCGGCAAACCAGCCACGCTTGAGACTGGCGCTGTGGTACGCGTGCCTTTATTTGTGCAACAAGGTGAAGTAGTACGAGTAGACACCCGTACCGGCGACTATCAAACTCGCGTAAGCTGAATCTGACGACAACATATCAAACCAAAAACTGACACGTAAAAAGCTTAGCCCTCAAATTGACGGCTAAGCTTTTTTATTAGTATTAGTACTCATCCACCATTGAGGACTTGTGCATCAGCCAATACTGCACCAGTGCATTCAACTGATCTTTTTTAAAGGGTTTGGTGCAATAGTCTTGCATCCCAACCATCAGGTATTTTTTGCGCTCACCATCCATAGCATTTGCAGTCAGCGCTATGATCGGGGGTAGCGATTGCGGCTCGTAGAGCTCGTGTAATTTGATGGTCGCCTGCACCCCATCCATAATTGGCATATGATGATCCATCAAAATAATGTCATAGCGCTTAGGATATAACGCAAAATGTTCAATCGCTTGTTGACCATCAGTGACATGGGTCACAATATGCCCGCCATCTCTTAAGGCCTTTTTGGCAATGACAGCGTTGACGTTATCATCTTCGACCAAAAGTATATGGCCTGTGCGCTGGGTGCTGGTAGCATGAGCGCCATTATCATGCGTCAACTGCCAATCATCATACTGCTCTTTGTCAATGGTCGTCAAAGGCAGCATAACCATAAAAGTAGATCCAGCACCAACCTCGCTCTCAACCTCGATATAGCCGCCCATCAAGGTAACCAAAGATTTGCATACGGACAGACCCAAACCTGTACCACCGTATAACCGGTGGGTTGAGCTATCGGCTTGATTGTAGGCATCAAATATAGCGTCTAAGGACTCAGGTTTGATCCCGACGCCTGAATCGATAACTTCGATACCTACCGTCATAGGCTTTTGCTCTGTTACTCGGTCATCTGCACTGTCGTCGTTACCGAGAGTCGAGGCATGTTCAACATTAATAATGACCTGCCCGCCTTCGCGCGTAAACTTAATGGCATTGTTGACAAGGTTGGCGACTATCTGCTTGATTCTAACAGGATCGCCTTGTACATAAGCAGATAGCGATTCGCTATAGTGATACTTTAAAGTGAGTCCGCGCAAACGAGCTTTTGCTGCAAATAGGCTGACTACCTCGTTACACAGCGTCGATAAATTCATCGGTACGCTGTCGATGACCATCTTGCCAGATTCAACTTTGGATAAATCTAAAATACCATTGATAATGGCAAGTAGATGCTCAGTCGATACTTTTATATTGTTCAAATACTCTTTTTGCTCAAAACTCAGCTCAGTCTCGCCAAGCATATCGATCATACCTATGATGCCATTCATCGGCGTGCGTATTTCATGACTCATATTGGCCAAAAAATCTGATTTCATTTTATTGGCATGTTTGGCAATGCGTTGACTCTCTTGTAGCGCCAGCGCATCTGAGGCCATCGCAGCAAACTTGATCAGCAGCTCAGCTTGTTCATCATCAAATAAGTGATTGGGCTGAGTGTCCATAAGACACAAAGAGCCTAGGCGGTATACCTTATTATCCTCATACAACAAAATAGGCGCGCCAGCATAAAAACGCAAATGAGGACGCTCTGTGATCAAGGGGTTGTCTACAAAGCGGCTATCTTTGGATAAATCTGCCACCACAAAGACGTCGTTGGATAATACCGTATAGTTGCAAATCGCCACCTCACGCGTAGTGCTACAAGCCCCCTCCATACCGTGAGGCGATCTTAGATATTGCGTGCGCTCATCCATAAAAGTGATCGTGATAATCGGCACATCAAAGAACAGTTTGACCAGTTCTGTCAAACGCGCAAAAGCGGGATCATAATCATTGTTTAGTAGCTGATATTTATGCAGCTTGTCAATACGATCTGCTTCATCTATCGCTATGGGATAATTTAATATAGACAAGACGCTCTCCACGACTGAATAATAGTACCGATATGCATATTGATATGACGCCCACTGTTAATACTCATAGCTCTTTTTAGTTTTACCACTATTACTAACCTTACTATAACTAAGGTTGCTATTACTGATATCAAAAGCATTAGACACTAGGGGCGCATCTTACTCTGTACTTGGTGCCAGCTTAGTGATTATTGACAGCGCCTCACTTACCATAATCATTGCCACCACTGAAGTCACAACGACCGCTGAACCATAACCGCCACACTGCAAGCCGCCCACTTGAGCGCTTTTGTCCACTTTTGGCGGCTCTGTAGAATACACACATCTGACACCGAATTTTTCTTTTAGTTCCTTATTAATGCACTTTTCGTGCCGTAATTTGTTGCGTAGACGGGCCAGTAACGGATCTTGATAAGTATCGCGCAAATCACTAACCGTGATCTGTAGCGGATCTATCTTGCCGCCTGCGCCGCCTGCACAAATGAGCTTAAGCTTGTTAAATCGGCAGTGCAGTACAATAGCGAGCTTGGCACTCATATCATCAACGCAGTCTAAGATGACTATAGGACGGCCTTGCTTGGCGGCAAGATTTGCCTGCGCGCGACTTGGCAATAGAGCCTCTACATTATCACTAGTCAAAAAATCATCGATCAGATGTACATTGGCCTCTGGATTGATCTCGCGTATGCGCTGACCCATCGCCTCTATTTTGCTCACACCAAAGGTGCTGTCTAAAGCGGGCAGTTGACGGTTGACGTTCGATGCGACCAGGACGTCCAAATCGATCAGCGTAATGCTACCTACAGCCGTGCGCGCTAATGCTTCAGCGGCCCATGACCCGACGCCGCCGACGCCGATGACATAGACGTGAGCTGCCGAAAATACATCGGCTGCTCTACCATAGAGCGTTTTGGTACCTTTAAATCGGCGTTCATACTGGCTATTTGCTACTTGACTCATAAGGATTAAAGACTCTCGTTGGTTGGATAAGTCCATGAGGTTTTTAGCGCCATGCAGCTGTTTTGCCATAGCTGCTGCGCTAGTACCTCAGGAGTAACATCCAATAGCTCACTTAAACTTAGTAGTACCCAAGGCAAATTGGCAGGTACGTTTCTGTTGTGGGTAGTCACCCCTTGCCATTCATCATCTGGACTTTGACCTGATGCAGGCAGGTCCACTTGCGCCTGTTGACACATAATAGGCATCATATCTGGGCAGTCGGTCTCTATCACTAGGCAGCTAGTGCCATAAGTTGCAACCGCCGCCACAATAGCGCGGCGCAGTTTTTTGGCATTAGGGTTACTCACTTGACCTGTTACCCCAAGCTTAAAGCCTAATTTGACAAAGGCTTTGGCCTCTTGCTCACCGCCACTAAAGCTATGAGCCACACCGCCAAGGGTATGCGCGTCATATTTATGCGCTTTTAAAATAGCCAAAGTGTCAGCGTGCGCTTTACGAATGTGTAGCATCACGGGCAGCTGATGAGTAACTGCCATATCTAACTGCGCCTTAAAAAATTGCTTTTGTTTGGCAAACATATCAGGTGCTTTCATTGCATCGGTGTAAGTATCAAGTCCTATCTCGCCGATAGCCAATGGGCGCTTAGCGTTTAAACGGTGCGCCATATCACTCAGGTGCGCCTCAGTGTGCTGATCAATATAAAAAGGATGCAGACCGAGGGCAATATGCGCTTTGGGTACTTGCTCTTTATTGTCCAGCATATCCGCTTTATCATGTACGAAGGTCGCTGATAGCGCTTGTTGACAGGCGTATAAGCGCTCAAAATGAGTATGCAAATAACCGACTAGCACCAAATGGTGCACCCTGCGCTGATAGGCTATCTTCGCTTGCATGAGTCTATCATGATCAAAGGTTGGCGCATCAAAATGAGTATGCGTGTCTATCATAGGATAACTAGGCATATCTTCGAGTATTGAGCTGGTGCGGGGCATAGATGCCTCCATAATCAATAATTAAGAGGTCTATTTGCTATAGACTCTATAACTGGGTTTGAGCAGTTTTTGCAATAGTACATAAGGCACCAATAAATCGACAGCACCAGCATTATCCTCTAAAAGCTCGCCTGATTGATACACCATGTGCAAGCCCTCTTTATCTAGATACCACTGCTCTGAGAGCTGTAGTGGCCAGTCATCAAGGTACTGCGCCTCAACCCCTTGCAAGGTTAACCAGTCTTTTTTAGCGGTTTGAAAAGTCGCGAGTAATTCATCAGGCGTCGCCTCAGGCAATAAAATATCTTCGATATTTAGCTGTAATTTTTTTTGCATATCGAGCATGATGTAATTAAATTGCTCATGGCTATCGTCCTTGGACACACTTGAGCGAATAGCCAGATAACCTGTGGGCGTACTATCTATATTAGCTAGGTCAGAGACAGGATTGAATACCACTTCGGTATCGATACGTTGATACATAGGTAGCGTGCTCACCGTGCCCTCACCATACTCAATTTGGTTAAGCAGCATCAAAATAATTTTTTTGGCTGCCTCATCTTGGCTTGCCAGCGGCATCTCAGGCGCGAGAACATGAGCGATGGTTTGCCACATAATACTAGTGAGCCACGGCTGCTTGGGCGAAAAATCTACAATGTTAAGCTCAAAGTACTGACAGGGTTTGATGTCGCAATTGGGCTGGCTCGCGAGGGCCTGCTGCTTGATAATCTCAATGTTTGAAGTCGCCAAGTTCTTACTGGTAGTGGGACGGGCGTCATCGACTATAGCTACTTTGGTATCTGACGCATCATTAATAGTAGCGCCAATCTCTTGCGCGGACTCCCCCTCTGCCTGCCGCTCAAACATAGACTGCGGCTTTGGCTTACACCCAAGCAGAGTCATGCACAGCAGTGCAAAAGCTATCGACATCAGTATAGGATGGGCGCGGGCAAAGTGCTGGGCATTCATAGGAGCGACCGCTAGAATTGAGGAGTTAAAATATTAGCATAGCAAATTAAATAGAGGTAGATTGAATATTAGCTTTATGTATCAAATAATGTTGAATAGTTTCTGATTGTCTAAAAACTCCCTCTTAAAAATTGCCTTTAAAGAAAAGCATATCTGCTTGAACTTCCATTTTATATCTTAGAAGAACTTGGATGATCCTCACTCTTTTTGTGAGCAG
>NZ_JBQQFC010000068.1:0-10806 GCF_052258445.1 Psychrobacter sp. T6-1 | reverse complement strand
GCAGGCGTTGACGATGGTGACCGCGTACGCCTAGCAGGAGAGGGCGAGGCTGGCGGCGCAGGCGTACAAAACGGCGATCTATATGTCGAAGTGCGCGTCAAGCCGCACGAAGTCTTTACCCGTCAAGGCGCTGATCTCTATATGGATGTCCCCGTTAGCATTACCGATGCCGCGCTCGGTAAAGAAGTTGAGATTCCAACGCTTGATGGTAGAGTCAATATCAAAGTCGCTGAGGGCACCCAAAGCGGTAAGTTGTTGCGAGTACGCGGCAAAGGCGTGACTCCAGTACGTACCACGATGAAAGGCGATCTGATTTGCCGCGTTATTATCGAAACTCCTGTGAACCTAACACGTGAGCAAAAAGACTTATTACGTCAATTCCAAGATACTTTGGATGGTGATAGCAAGCATCAACAATCACCGCACAAAAAATCTTTCTTTAAAAAGATTGGCGAATTGTTTGACTAGTCGTTGATTCACTGTTTGACATTCTAAGCCCAATAGTTTCACGTGAAACTACTGGGCTTTTTCATATGAGTTTATAATAGGGCATAAATTAATTCATGCTATGATAATCATCAGATATTCACAAGTATTTAGGATGGATAATGAGCAAGCAAGCAAATGATACAACAATAAAAGTCGGCGTTATCGGTGCAGGCGGACGTATGGGCCGTATGCTGATTGAAGCCGTCAATGAAAATCTGCAAACGACTTTGAGTGCTGCTATCGAACGTGAGGGCTCAAGCCTCGTAGGCGCAGACGCCGGCGAAGTCGCAGCGATTGATCATTTAAACATAAAAATCGTCGATGATCTGGTAGCAGTAATTGACGATATCGACGTATTGATTGATTTTAGTCTCCCAGATGCCACTGAACAAAACATGCAAACTTGCGCTGAGCACAACGTCGCCATGGTCATTGGTACTACAGGCTTTAACGAGCAGCAAGAGCAAGTGCTGACTGAAGCCAGCAAACACATTGCCATTGTCTACGCAGGCAATTACTCCACTGGGGTTAATCTATCGCTCAAGCTATTGGCTATGGCAGCCAAAGCCTTTGGCAATGAAGCTGATGTCGAGGTCATTGAGGCGCATCATAAACACAAGATCGACGCGCCATCTGGCACGGCTTATATGATGGCCCAAGCAGTCGCAGAGGCTCGTGGTCAAAACCTAAAAGACGTTGCGATCTACGGACGCGAAGGGCAAACCGGTGCACGTGAAACAGGCACTATCGGTATTCATGCGATTCGCGGCGGCGAGATCATCGGCGATCACACGGTCATGTTTATCGCTGATGGCGAAGTGGTCGAGATTACGCATCGAGCGCGAGCACGTATGACCTTTGCCGCAGGTGCAGTGCGCGCAGCAACTTGGATCACCCAGCAAAAAAACGGTCAGTATAATATGCAAGATGTGCTTGGGTTAAATGAGTAGGATATAAATAAGATGAGTAGGCACATAAGTACGAACAATAACGACTCAAAGTTTATGACGACTGCCACAGGCGCAGTGCGATCAATAGCTATTGCTCTAAGTATTATTGTTCTGCCTTTTACCACTCAAGCCGCTACCTATCAGACCTACGTCATCGATACTTACGGCGGCAATCAGTTATTACCTGCGGTACGTCAGCAATTAGATACCAGCCCTGATGGCGGCACTGTTAGCACTTATCAAGAAAAATTGTTACTACGCACCACGCGCGCCAATTATCAAGCCGTGCAACAGTTACTAAAACAGATTGATAGTCAGCCGCAGCCATTAACTGTAGCTGTACGTGTGGGCAGTGATAGCAAGGTACAAGGCAATAGCCAACAAGGTCAGGTTATTATCAGCAATCGCGGTATTCAAGGATCGGGAGCTATCATCCAGAGCAGTCGCCAGCAGCGAACGGGTAATCTGTATCAAGTACAGACGCTCTCAGGCAGTGCCGCGAGTATTAGCACAGGTACGCTCTATGCTTTAACGCAAAATTATAGCAGCAGTATTTACTCTAATTTAAACCAACCCTTAGGACAAATCATCATTCAGCAGCAGATACTATTGCCGACCACGCAAGGCATCGCTGTTGTACCAAGGCTATTACCAAATGGGCAAGTCGAGGTCAATTTATCGCAAGTAGAGGAGACGCTTGTCAGATCCAATGCGGCTTACCGTCAGAATAATGCGGTCAAAGCTCAGCGTCTAAATAGTACGATCATCGTGCCGCGTGGGCAATGGATTACGATTGGTCAAATTACCCAAAATGGGCAAAGTCAAAGCTCAGGCTATGGCAGTAACCGCACTTTTAGTAGCAATAATAGTATGCCTATCTCTCTTTTGGTTCGATAAATTTGCTGAAGTCATTGCATTTAAAGCAGACACAAAAAAGCGCAGCCTTGCTATAGTCAGTCCAATATAAAAAAGATACAGCGGGACTGGAATGAATTTTTTGCAGCCTCTGTCTGCGTAGGCACAGCAAGCCAGAAAAATTTATACCAGTTCCGCGTTTTTGAATAACGTATCCATTTTATCTAGTGTTGACTATATTCACAGTGCTGCGCTTTTTATTTATAGAGGCATCTAAGAACTAATCGATATAAATTACCTCTAAAGGCGGAAAACCATTGAACTCAACTGAGGAGTAAGAGTTGGTATAAGCGCCTGTGGTGAGCCAATAGATCTTATCGCCAATCTCAAGCTCATTAGGCAGCTGATATCCTGCTTCTTCGTACATGATATCGGTCGAATCACAGGTAGGCCCTGCCAGTACCACGGTACCTTCGCTGGTGGAGGTCTCCATCTTTGGCGTATAGACTGGATATTTGATCGCCTCTCCCAAAGTCTCAATCAAGCCTTGGAACAGACCAACATCGGTATACACCCAGCGAGTCAGATCGGTATGAGACTTGCGTGAAATGAGCACGACATCACTCACTAGAACACCTGAGCCACCGACTAGCGAGCGCCCAGGCTCTAAGATAATCTCTGGCATATCGTCGTCATGAAAATCCTCAGACAAGTAACGTTTGATCTCAGTAGCATAGACTTCTATAGGGTTGACTTCACTAATATAATTGGTCGGGAAGCCGCCGCCTAGATTGATCATCTGTAGCTTGATGCCTTCTTCGTTTTTCATCCAATCAAACATGTATTTGACCTTGGCAATCGCATCATCCCACGCCGCCACGTCTTTTTGTTGGCTACCGACATGGAACGAGATACCATAAGGTACCAGTCCCAAGGCTTTAGCTTGCACCAGTAGATCGATTGCCATATCAGGGTGACAGCCAAATTTGCGCGAGAGTGGCCACTCAGCCGTTTGCGCGCCTTGCACTAGGATACGTACAAATACTCTTGATCCTGGCGCGTATTTGGCGATATTTTTGAGATCCGCCTCTGAGTCGGTCGCATATAGATCGACGCCTTTATCGAACGCGTATTTAACGTGCTCTGCCTTTTTGATGGTATTACCGTAAGAGATACGCGAGGGCTCAACATTACAGTCTAGTACCCGATCTAACTCATAGATAGAAGCGCAGTCAAAGTTTGAGCCTAAATCAGCAAGTAAATTAATGACTTCAACCGCAGGGCTGGCTTTCATCGCGTAGTGAAGTTTGGTATTAGGGAACAGCTCAACCATCTGATTGTATTTGGTCTTGATACGGCTCAAATCCACCACCAAAAATGGCGTCTCGCGACCCTGCGCGGCTTGGGTAAATTTTTGCCAAGCGGCAGAGTCAAAATATTGATCGATTTTGATCATAGTCATATGGCGAAACCTTTATAGAGATAAATAAAGAAGTGTACAGAAATGAAAAAGCACTCATCATGCGTTAAGATAAGTGCTCAATTAACTTAAATGCTATTTAAACATTACTCGGCTGAGCTTGCTTGACGTCTTGCTTTTCACGTATTTTAAGCACTTTTTTGACTTTATCGCGGGCGCGCGTTTGCTTAAGACGAGACAAGTAATCAACAAAGACCACACCATTTAGATGATCCATCTCATGCTGGATACAGACGGCAAGCAAACCTTCGACCTCTTTATCTATGATCTCGCCATTTTCGTCTAACGCTTCGATACGTACTTTGTTTGGGCGTTCAACCTTGTCATAGACCTCAGGTACCGACAGGCAGCCTTCTTCATACGGCTGTTTTTCTTCAACCAGCGGCGTCACTTTTGGATTGATAAACACCATTGGCGTGTCTTTATTTTCAGATAAATCCATAACAATAAGCTGAATATGCTCATCTACTTGCGTTGCTGCAAGACCAATGCCGTCAGCGTCATACATGGTTTCAATCATGTCTTTGATTAAGGTTTTAATCTCAGACGTGACTTCTTTGACAGGCGCTGCGATAGTACGCAAACGCGGATCAGGATAACTTAGAATAGGGCGTATTGCCATAACAGCGCACCTCGGTAATAGCGGATGAAATAGGGCTTATTATAAGTTAAATAAGGGCAAAAGTAAGCGTTATCAAGGATATTTGCGACCTACTCAGTCATATAGGTAGGTCATTTAGGGCATGTTTGCTCTTTTACCAAAAGGCATTGCTGATGCCAAAAAAAGCCTCATACGATATGAGGCTCATTTATTTAATAGACTGTAAGCTAAAAGACTAATAGTTATACGCGGCGTCTGTTCATAATCATCTCATAGAGGAACAGAAGGATAATTGCACCGATTACTGAGAAGATAAGACCGGTGAACCCGCCATCTGCATCAATACCAATGAGCCCTGCAATAAAACCACCGAGCATAGCACCGACGATACCTAATACAATCGTCATAATCCAGCCCATCGCGTCATTACCCGGTTTGATAGCACGAGCTAATAAACCTGCAACGAGACCTACGATAATCATCCAAATAAAACCCATTTTTATTCTCCTAATTCTTATAATTTAAAGGTTTTGCAACGTTGTCACTCTACGACGTTGTAATCGTTGTAATGAAGTCATTGTAAACGCTAAATTAAAATTAAAGTAAGTAGAAATTGTTACCTGTGTATGGGCTGTGTGAGAAAATCCGTCTCTTTGCTATAGCGTAGGGTCAATAGGTAAGTGCTTAGTTAATAAAAATGCAAAAAGCACTTCTTTAAAATATATGCCGCCATCATTGTATCAAAGCTCTATTGCAAGGTAGTGAGCAGGCGCTGATGAATACCTTCAAAGCTACCATTTGACATGATGACGATAGCATCACCTGCGCGTGCATGAGTTTGAATATGGTTAATAATCTCATCGATACTACTCATAACCTGCTGCGAGCTTAAGTCTGTATTGGTCGCTTTAGCCTCATCGATGACCGCTTTAAGACCCCATTCAAGCCCTGCAGGCTCATACCAAAGCGTCTGATCAGCCAGCATTGCTGACTGCGCTAAGCTATCTTGATGAATACCCATTTTCATAGTATTGCTACGCGGCTCAATAATCGCCCATAGGCGTCTACCTGCCAGCTTTTTCTTAGCACCGTCCAAAGTCATAGTGATTGCTGTCGGGTGATGAGCAAAATCATCAAATATCAGAATATCATTCACATCACCGATCAATTCCATACGGCGCTTGATACCCGCGAAATTCGATAGCGCCGCGCAGGCAGTCGTAATATCGACGCCAACATCGTAAGCCGCTGCGATCGCCACCAAAGCATTATTAACGTTATGCAGTCCGCTCATTGACCACTCAACGACAGCGCTGGTTTGGTCATTGGCGAAACTTACGCAAAACTGACTACCATCAGTGCTGATAAGCTCAGCTTGCCAGTCACTATCACGCTGACTGCTTGAGCTGTGAGTTGTGACACCAGTACGCCAAACAGGGGTCCAGACGCCTTTGGCTAAAGTATCCTCCAAGCTTTTGGTTTGGGCGGGCATAATGATCCTGCCGCTACTTGGAATCATGCGCACCATATGATGGAACTGAGTTTGAATGGCAGCCAGATCAGCAAAGATATCAGCATGATCAAACTCAAGATTATTTAAGATGGCAGTACGGGGACGATAATGCACAAACTTTGAGCGCTTATCAAAAAACGCCGAATCATACTCATCCGCCTCAATGACGAAGTAGCCTACACTATCTGTATCGACGCTTGTACCCTTAGAACCCAAATAACTGCTATGCGCAAACACTTGCTGTAAGTGCTCATCAAGGGTATTTACCAAAGGCACGCCGCCAATTAAGAACCCTGTATCTATACCAGCGTAATGAAGTATCCATGCTAGCATCGTCGTCGTTGTCGTCTTGCCATGCGTACCTGCAACTGCGATGACATGGCGCGACTGTAGCACTTGCTCGGATAAAAACTGTGGCCCTGAGGTATAGCGCAGGCCTTTATCGAGCATGTACTCGATAACATCCATACCGCGTTTCATCGCATTACCGACGACGATAAGATCGGGTGCGGGTTGTAAGTGCTCGATATGATAACCGTCATTGATCGTCACGCCTGCTTGCTCAAGCTGAGTGGACATCGGCGGGTAGACGTTGGCATCTGACCCTGTCACCGTAAACCCAAGCTCCCTAGCGAGCAGCGCTAAAGAGCCCATAAAAGTGCCACAAATCCCAAGAATATGAATATGCATAAATCGTTTAGACCATGTCAATGAATGAGGAAGTAAAATTGGCTTATTGTAGCGTATTCGCATCACAGCTAACAGTCAGGCAATAAAAAACGCCTGATAAATAGGCGTCGCTTTATAGGCTTGTACAGTGCAAAGGTTTATATAGTCCAAGGGTTTATTGACGAGATAGAGCGTGATTGACATCAATATTTTTATTCTTATCTATCATCAGTAAGTGATTGTCCTCGATGTGATAAGACTCAGTATGCTGATTGTCATAAGCGATCGTAATCTTGTCGTCGTCTTGACGATATATGCCCGATTCCACCAAAGGTACGCGCGCAAGCTTTGGATTGTTATATACGCTGGTTTTGACCACACTACCGTCGGCAAATAAGTTTAAAGTGACTTCAATATAATCACAAAATGTACAAGGTATGATACCGCCGTAATCACCCATCAAGGTCGCTTGCAACGTATTACTCGAAGGTAACGATGACTGGGCTTCATCAGGCTTAGCCGCAGCGATAAGGGATTGGCCTTCTTCTACAACCTCCACACTGTCAGTCTCGTAATCAAACTCAGATTCGTCATTACTATTTGTAATAACGGCAACGTCGTCTCCATCATCCTGTGCGTTGATAAAAGCAGATACCTTACTTGACACTGCATTATTCGATGTCGAGGAAGAATGAGAGTTATCGCAGCTCACTATAGTGATGGCTAGGGCAGGCAATACGAGCCAGAATCGCCTCATCGTTGTTATAGACAAAGAAGTCATCATAAATTTCATAAATACACCAATAGCAGACAAGATGTTTTGCGTCGTTTTTTAATGCCAGATTTTGGATGACAAACTTCAAGATAACAAAGCTCATCTTAGAGTTTGTGCACTTTTTGTTATGATAAATGGAGTGTAAGCTTGGATTTTTGAAGTAAATCAACAAGTACACAATAGTAAGCCCTACTAAGCGTAAATATTAGCAGGGCTTAAGTAACTGAATTAATAGACTATAAATACATATAATTTGATAAGCATTACAAATGCGCGCGATTTTTATTCACCAGTTACCAGAAACATTTTAAATACAAAACTAATGATTTAGAGTAGCAGGACGCCAGATACGTAATAGTATAAGTATATGAACTAAGATCAATACGCTAAAAAATATCAATGACTGCTCAGGAATACTCAGTCCCAAAAATATCCAATCAATCGTAGCGCACTCACCCGATCCTGCAAATACCTGATTCATAACTTGACTCATCGGTAGCGTATCTAGCCAATAGTCCAAACCTGGTCCACATGAGGGGACTTGATCGGCAGGCAAGTGTTGTAGCCAAACGTGACGCGCCGCGACCCCTGTTGACCAGACAATACCTATTAGGCTACCAAGCCACAGCAGTATTTTGACCGCTTTGGATTTGGGATGAAAAATCGCTGCAAGTAAGGCAAAGACGCCCATCACAATTAAGCCAATGCGCTGAAATACGCAAAGCGGACAAGGAGTGAAGCCCATGTAACGCTGCAAAAAAAACAACGCATAGCTCATGCCTAGGACAGCCCCAATGACTAATACGACTTGTAATTGACGGTAGGTGATAGCTCGTAACATAAGATAAGTACGCTTATATGATGTGGAATAACTGGTTTGTTAAAAGGGGATAAGCACTCTAAGACAAGAGTGCTGTAGATGTTGCGGTAGTTATCAGTAGTACGCTTATAACAGTATTAAATTATGACTTTTAAAAGGATCGATACTGCTGGATATAATCCATAAAGTTTTCTGTTTCACTCTCTTCAATTTCAGCTTGCTGAAGAATAGACTTTTCAGCCAGTACTTCATACTTAGCTTGGATATTGGGGCTTAGCGTCTGTTGTAGTAGCGCATCACGGTGCTGCTCGGCAAGGGTGAAACCAAGCTTCCATAAGCTACCTAGGCGCGCGCTATCAGAGTTCACTTGCGCGGATATCGTCGACTCTGAGTGTCCCGCTTTGCCTTGCATCAACGCAACTGCTGCGCGGTAATCATTGCCACCATAGTGCGCATCAAAGAGCGCAGCTAGCGGCTGCATATTGGCTAGGTGCGCCAGCATCCAGCTCTCAAGCGACTGCTCTTGTCCATTATTGATAATATGTAGATTGTCACGGCGGCCTTCATTGACTACGCGCTCAAGATTGATAGCTAGCGCCTCTTCCTCCTCAGGCATCAATTCAGGCGAGTCATTGAGCAAGCAATACAGTGCCATGACTTCTAAGAAGCAAGCACTAGATAAGCGAATACCAACGTCACTGTACGGGTCCAAATCTATCGCTCGAAACTCAACATAAGCAATACCGCGGCGCTCTAAAGCCTCAGTTGGCGTCTCGCCGCGCTCAGCGATTTGCTTGGGCCGAATAGGGCTGTAGTACTCGTTTTCAATCTGCAAAATATGATCATTGATCTGAATAGGATTGCCATTACTATCATTGAGGCCAAGTTTTTGAAAGCTCTCGTGCGGCGTTTGAATCGCGCGGCGCAAGCCCTCGATATACTCAGGTAAATGATTATAGCGGATGTCAAGATGCTCTTGCACGCTGTTGGTATAGCCAAGTTTGCCCATACGCAGGCTAGTTGCCGCAGGCTTGTAATAGGTGGAGTCGTTTAGTAGCTCTAAATCGTGCTCGCGCCCTGCCAAAAAGCAAGGGCAGACGCTGGGGCTGGCCCCTAATAGATAGAGCACAAGGCTCGTTAGGCGCTTAAAATTACGAATAAGACCTAGGTATTTCTCGTTTTTAAATTCTGCTAAAGGCTGCTCTGTATCCGCTTGCTGTTGCCATGCATGAAACAAATCATCGCCAAATGACAGATTATAATGAAGACCGGCAATCGTCTGCATACGACGACCATAACGCACTCCAAGACCGCTACGATAGAGGGTTTTGAGCTTACCGGTGTTTGAGCTGCCATAATCGGCAAGGGGAATATCTTCATCATTAGATGAGAGCATACAGGGCATGGAGAGCGGCCACATCAGCTCCTCTTCAGGCAAAGCTTTATATACCAGCACATGCAACTGGCGTAGCATCATTAAGGTATCTTTTGGCGAGTCTTTTGGGTCGGTGATAAGCTCAAGTAAGTTCTCAGAGTAATCAGTGGTGATAAAGGGATGGGTTAGTTTTGATCCCAGCTGCTTGGGGTGCGGCGTTTGCGCAAGATAACCATCTGCTTTGACCCTCAATCCCTCTTTTTCAATACCGCGTAGCATACCGACTAAATGCTTGCTATCAAACCAACTTGGAATCTCAAAATCAACAAAACTGCTTACAGGATTACTCATAAGGGTCATCTATCATTATTTATAAAGGTAGATCGAAATGCGATCTAAAAAAGGGGTGTCATAGAGACAGTCCGCTCAGTTTAGCCCAAAGTAGTCCTAAAAACTATGCGTGCTTACAAATACGATAAGCTTTATACGTGGCGTGTATAGCGTATTTTTACCCACTTTTTTGGGTTTATAGCGACTGCTTGTGCAGTGAATGAAATTATAAAAACATAACCACAAAAAAAGCATCTACCACGTGGATAGATGCTTTTAATGGTTAGTTATGGCAAATGCATTGTCATAGTAAGTATCAAGTTAATAAATTAAATTGAGAACGAGGATCCGCAGCCACAAGTGGTCGTCGCATTAGGGTTTTGTACCACAAAACGGGCACCCTCTAAACCTTCGATATAATCGACAGTCGAGCCTTGCAAATATTGATAACTCATAGAATCGATGACCAAGGTCACATCCTCATTGTCAAAATTGGCATCGTCCTCATTTAGATCACTATCGAACCTAAATCCATAGGAGAAACCTGAGCAGCCGCCGCCTGTCACATAGACACGCAGCATCAGCTCATTATCACCCTCTTCTTCGCGCAGACGACGCACCTTTTGCGCGGCGCTATCGGTCAACGTCAAAATAGTAGGATCGACAGGCCAGCTTGCGCTGGGACTACTAGAGCTTGGGTTATAAGGGGTGGCTGATTCGTTCATATCTACCTCATTAACTAGAATCAAAAGCTATCGTTTGCTATGCCATAATGGCAAATAATCGGTGCCTGATTCAATAGGGTGCTGTCGTTAAAACTAATGGTAAGTCGTTAAAGCTTATTATAAATAGTATAGCCACGCGATCAAAATGCATTGATGGACTACCTGCGCTTATCAATTAGCAGTATATCATAATGGGGCTATCTATTCGTTTGTCAAGAGTGCGT
>NZ_JBQQFC010000067.1:0-10860 GCF_052258445.1 Psychrobacter sp. T6-1 | reverse complement strand
CCTGCACATAACACAGGTGCAATCTCTACCGAGTCGACGCTTTCAGGGATAATACCGACATAGTCTGCATCTGCTAGCACGTACTCAGCAAAGCTACCATTGACTGAATAGCCGGCGTTCTTTTGACGTAAGCATAAGGTCTCCCAGCCGCCCAAACAATGGGTACAGTGACCACAAGCCGAGTACAGCCAAGGAACACCGACGCGATCGCCTTCTTTGACATGATGGACATTGTCACCAACGGCGGTGATTAAGCCGACGCCTTCGTGTCCAGGGATGAGAGGAAGTTTAGGTTTAGACGGCCAATCGCCTTCGATAGCGTGCAAATCGGTATGACAGACGCCAGACGCTTGCATTTTGACGACGATTTCCCCAGCGCCTGGGGTTGGAATGTCTACTTCTTCTATTTGTAATTGCTGACCAAATTCATGCAGGACTGCCGCTTTCATTTTATCAGTCATAACGTAACTCCTTGTCATCGTACTCAAGTCTAATGCTCCACGAGCATTAAGATTGCGCTTTATGATAATTGTCATAAAGCACGATAATTACCATAAAGCGCGTTGAAGGATAGGCTTAGAAAAAACCCATCGCTTTAGGACTGTATGACACCAGCATGTTTTTGGTTTGCTGATAGTGATCGAGCATCATTAGATGGTTCTCACGTCCGATACCTGATTGCTTGTAGCCACCGAATGCTGAGTGTGAAGGGTAGACGTGATAGCAGTTGGTCCATACACGGCCCGCTTGGATACCACGACCAAAACGATACGCCTTATGAACGCTACGTGTCCAGACGCCTGCGCCTAGTCCATATAGGGTGTCATTGGCGATACTCATCGCCTCATCATCGTCCTTAAAGGTAGTCACCGCAAGTACAGGACCAAAGATCTCTTCTTGGAACACGCGCATGTCATTGGTGCCCTCAAAGATAGTCGGCTGCACGTAATAGCCGTCGCCGAGATCGCCGTCATGCTGGGCACGCTCGCCACCAACTAAGACTTTAGCGCCTTCTTTTTTGCCAATATCTAAGTAAGAGAGGATTTTTTCTAACTGATCTGAGCTGGCTTGTGCACCGATCATGGTATCAGTATCGAGTGGATTACCCATCTTGATTGCCTTGACGCGCTCGATACAGCGTTTAATAAACTCATCATAAATACTCTCATGTACCAGGGCGCGCGATGGGCAAGTACAGACCTCACCTTGGTTCAGAGCGAACATAACCAGACCTTCGACCGCTTTATCCAAGAAGTCATCATCTTCATCCATAATATCGGCAAAGAAAATGTTAGGACTTTTGCCGCCCAGCTCTAGCGTTACTGGTATGATGTTTTCGCTAGCGTATTGCATGATAAGGCGACCAGTAGTGGTCTCGCCAGTAAAGGCCACTTTATTAATACGCGGATTGGAGGCAAGAGGCTTACCTGCTTCGACACCAAAACCGTTAACGACGTTGACGACACCTTTTGGTAGAATGTCAGCGATGCCAATGGTCTCAAGCATAAACAGGATAGAAGCTGGTGTTTGCTCGGCAGGCTTTAGTACCACACAGTTACCAGCGGCAAGCGCGGGAGCGAGCTTCCATACGGCCATCAGAATGGGGAAGTTCCACGGGATAATTTGTCCGACAACGCCGAGAGGCTCATGGAAGTGATAAGCAACGGTGTCTTCATCGATCTGGCTGATGCCGCCTTCTTGCGCGCGGATAGCACTGGCAAAATAGCGAAAATGATCAATGGCGAGTGGTATATCAGCGGCTAAAGTTTCGCGTACTGCTTTACCGTTTTCATAGGATTCAGCGATAGCAATGGCCTCGAGATTGGCCTCCATCTTATCGGCAATTTTGAGTAGTAGATTAGCGCGCTCAGTGACACTAGTTTTGCCCCAAGCATCTTTGGCGGCATGCGCGGCATCTAAGGCTTTTTCGATATCGGCTTCTTTTGAGCGTGCCACTTGGCAGATGGTTTTGCCATCGATAGGACTTGGGTTATCAAAATATTCACCATCAGTGGGCGGCGTCCATTCTCCATTAATAAAGTTGTCGTACTTGTCACGGAACTGAACGGTGCTATCTTGGGTGTTGGGATAGGGGTATAACATAAACGATTCCTTGTTAAGTTGGTGCTATCAGTACAGGCTAACTCTTGCCTGTGGGTCTACTTAATAGCGTATAAAAAATATAATAAAATTAAGTATTTATAAAATAGCTTTTACTCTTAGCGGTGTTTTATATAAAAGCTATTACCTTATCCTACTAAGCTTTTGTAAGGAGTGATAGTGACTAATAATAGTCATATGTTAGTGCTGCGATAACTTTAAGTTATCAATGCGCAAGTTGTTAAAAAGGTTCGCAAAGCCTGATGAGCTGTTATAATAATTGCCATTTATTTAGCCTACCGCGCCTTGGTAGCTCACTTATCTTTTAGACTACTGGTTTGGATCTATGCGTCAATCTTCTGCTCTTGATATCTTGCAAACAGGCCAAAATGTCTTTTTGACTGGCTCAGCAGGCTCAGGCAAGACTTATACCCTTAATCAATATATTAATTATCTGCGTGCACGCCGCGTCCCTGTTGCAGTGACGGCTAGCACTGGTATTGCTGCAACGCATATGAATGGCACGACGATACATAGCTGGTCGGGCATTGGCATCAAAGATGAGCTGACGGATCGAGATTTGACCAACTTATCGCGTAAGCAATTTTTAGCCGATAGACTCAAAGACACTGCTGTCCTCATCATTGATGAGATATCGATGCTCCATGCCAAGCAGCTCAATCTAGTCAATCAAGTGCTCAAACATGTGCGCAAAAACGATAATGCTTTTGGCGGGATTCAGGTCGTCGTCGCTGGGGACTTTTTTCAGCTGCCGCCTATTGGCAGTCGCGGCGAGAGCAATCGGGACAAGTTTGCCTTTATGTCTGAGGCTTGGCTTGATGCCAAGTTCCATATCTGCTACTTATCCGAGCAGCATCGGCAGGTAAGCGAGGCGGCAAATGGTGGTTTAGATTTGGATGACATTCTCAATCAAATTAGGCGTCAAGAAGTCACCTTTGAGGCTATCGAGGCGCTAGAGGCAACCTACGATCAAGACGTCGATATCAGTCGCACACGGTTATATACCCATAATCTCAATGTTAATAAGATCAATGACAAGGAGCTTGCCGCGTTAGAGGGCGAGACCATGCGCTTTGAGGCAAGTGCCACAGGGGATAGTAAGCTCGTTGATACGCTCAAAAAAACCGTACGTACCCAAAATGATCTGACGCTAAAGGTCGGTGCTAAAGTGATGTTTATCAAAAATAACACTGAGCTTGGCGTCTCTAATGGCACGATGGGCGAATTGGTTGGTTTTGCCGCAGTAAAAATCGATGACAAGGACAAAGCCCAAAATGATGCTTTAATAGCGAGCGATAAAAAAGCTATTGAAATCGATGATAATGATGGGGTCAGCACCGAGCAAAAAAGTGCAAAACAACAAGAAAGGTCTAAATCTAAACAACCTGCTACGCAAAAGATGCCCGTCGTCAGGCTCAACTCAGGGCGCGAGGTCGTCGCTGAGGTAGAGGAATGGATCATCGAAGATGAGAGCGGAGAGGTATTGGCAAGCTATGAGCAAGTGCCGCTGTGCTTAGCATGGGCGATTACTATCCATAAATCGCAAGGCATGACCTTGGACGCCGCTGAGATTGATCTGTCGCGTACCTTTGAGCTGGGTCAGGGTTATGTCGCGCTCTCACGCCTTAAGTCACTGGCGGGGCTACAACTGCTTGGCATGAACGATATGAGCTTGCAACTAGACCCATTAGCACGTGGAGCCGACAAGCGCTTTTTGACACTATCAGAAGAAGCGGATGCCAATTACGCGATGCTTGATGACAAAAGCATGAAACAGGCGCATGATAAGTTCATCCTAAAGTCAGGTGGCACCCTGAGTCAATCAGTAATCGATGCTTATGAGGGTCTACAAAAGCGTCGCCGCGAGCGCATAAAAGCGGTGCAGGACAAAAAGCAAAAACTAGGCAACCAAGTCGCTGATAAGTCAGAAAGCACGCTATTATTGACTAAGATGCTGCTGGAGGAGAGCTTGTCCATTGCCGAGATCGCGCAAGAGCGCGAGCTGGCGCAGTCGACAATCATGCGTCATATCAGTGAGCTCAAACGCCAAGATCCAAGCCTTGCCTGTGATCATCTGCGTCCTAATGATGAAGTCATGACCGCTGTTGGTAATGCTTATGTAGCGATTAAAGTGGCCAATAATCCTAATGACTTTAACGATGATGGTAGCGTCAAGATTAAGCCTATTTACGAGAGTCTTAAACAAAGCGTGGACTATAATACTATTCGCTTGGCACTCATATTTATCTCGCCTTAAATTATCGTGCTTTGAGTGTTACCGTGCTTTGGTTGTTATCGTGCTTTAAGTATTATCGTACTTTAAACAGTCGCTATGTCACAATGATAAGCGCTCTGTCCCTACCTTTTATAGCGATGCCTTTTTATGCCTGATTTTTCTAGCGCTATTTATCAATTGACGCCCAATCCTATCAAAAATACCGCTGTCACTAGCGCGCATGCTCAGCCACTGCGGGTGGCGATTAATGGTTTTGGTCGTATCGGGCGCAATGTGCTACGAGCCATGATAGAGCGCTTTGAGGTGCTTGGACGTGCTATCCACATCGTCGCTATTAATGACTTAGCGCCTGCTGATATCTTGTTGCATCTGTTAAAGTTCGATAGCACTCATGGACGCCTAAGCCGTCTTGGGGTGAGCGCCGATATCATAGAGGATGATAGTGAGACGCAGCTGTGCTTGACCAAAAACAGCCATACTTACTGTATTCGTATGCTTAGTGAGCCTAATCCTTCGCAATTGTTGTGGGCGACGCTTGAGATTGACGTTGTACTAGAATGCACAGGTCATTTTCGCTCTTACGAGCAAGCTAGCATGCATATTGACGCAGGTGCGCGGCAGGTGATCATAGGCGCAGCTCCCTTTGATACGGTTGATGCTTGTATCGTCATGGGTGTTAATACTGATATGCTTACCTGCAAGCTACCGATTATCTCAAGCGTCTCTTGTACCACACAAGCCCTAGTACCACTTATCGACACGTTGGACAAAGCCTTTGGTGTACGCTCAGCGATGATGACAGAGATTCATGCGGTGACTGCTGATCAAAACGTCCTCGATCAAGCGCACCGCGATCCGCGCCGCGCTCGAGCTTCAGGTCACAATATTATCCCAACTACATCAAGTAGTATCGCCGCCACCGAACGCGTCCTACCCGCAATGGTCGACAAGATTAATGGGCATTCTATTCGCGTACCGACTATCGATGTCGCTGCCATAGATGTTACCTTTGTTTTGAATACGCCCGATGTCAGTATTGACGCTATAAAGAGTGCACTACTAACAGCTAGTCAAACGCATCTATTGGGGATTATGGCTTATACCGATGAGCCGTTGGTATCGAGTGATTTTATCCATCAGCCAGAGTCGCTGATTATCGATGGTCAGCAGCTCATGCAGGTGGGCAGTCAGTACAAAGTGTTTGCTTGGTACGATAATGAATGGGGTTATGCTAATAGGCTGCTTGATATGTGCTTACATCTAGCATCGAGCAAACCACAGCGCCATAACTAAAAGCATCGGCAAAATAATTTGATTTTTTTGAGCTACGCGCTTGCATTCTCATATCATATCGCTATAATGATGCACAAATGGAGACGTGGCAGAGCGGTTGAATGCACCGGTCTTGAAAACCGACAAGGGTTCATAGCCCTTCGAGAGTTCGAATCTCTCCGTCTCCGCCAAATTTGATAGTTAATATTTTAAAGAAAAGCCCTAATCACTTGCTGATTAGGGCTTTTTCTTTATTGGACAAAAATTAAAATTAAGTAAACTTAATGATTGATTGTAAGTGAATTAATGTTTATTATTTTGACCTCTTTAAACTCAAGGTCGTAATAATGAAAAAAATAATACTGTTGGCTGTTATGAGTGCCAGTCTTTTGGGCTGTGGTAGTGATGACTCTAGACCAGGAGTAATGCCTGGTATACCAAAACCAATCAAACCTTCTACTCCTACCAATCCTTCTAATCCATCCAACCCTACAAATCCACCTACAGACTCTGGTAATCCTCCTAGCGAACCGGTTGAACCTGCTAGTGTGCTACTGTCAGGTATTTACACAGGTATCACAGGACAAGGTGAGATCGCGCAGGGCTTAGTAGATGACAACAAAAGAATATGGGTGGTCTATTCTGACAATCTGCCGGATGTGTATCCACTAGGATTTGTAAGTACCAATCAGAACGTAGTAGGTAATAGTGGCGAGTTTAGCGTCAATGGTAAGAACTATTCTTATGATGATAGAAGTTCTTTTGATGTGACGATTACTGGCAATTATAAAACAGCTAAGACAATAAAAGGGCGAATATTTGATGTACCCTCAAGATCTACTACCTATGAAGTAGACTACGACGACGCGTTATCTGCCAGAAAACAAAGTCTAGCTGCTATTAATAAAGTATTTACTGGTATCGCTTATATTACAGGTGATACAGACGCAGGTGAGCTCGTTCTTGATGTCAAATCAAACGGTTCTTTTACGGGTGAAGATGAATCGGGTTGTAGAATGAGTGGTAAATTCACCCTAGCGACGTCGCAAAGGTACTTTGATAGTACAGTGACATTTGGCGGTGCGCCTTGCTTTGCACCTAGAGAGACTATTACGGGAGTTGCGCTATTAGATGAGAACAATGAGCTAATAGTCATCGGTACAGACGCGAATAGAAGTAAAGGAATTTACTTTAGTGGTGAAGAATAATAAATAATTCTTAAAGAAATATATAATATTAATAAAGCCCTAATCACTTGCTGATTAGGGCTTTTATTGTGGGCAGCACTTTAAGACATTACTTAAAATAAATATTACTCTAACGCGTTATTGAACTCAATAGTTTGACCATCGGCCAAAGTTAGTGTGCCATCAACAATGCTGATAGTGACCGCCTGCGTGTTTCGAATAGCGCGCATGACGTTGATGTCCTCAATACTACTATCGATGATAATCTTGCCAGACTGTTCAGGCTCGATAGTCGGCACAAAACTCGTTAATGGAACATTAAACTTTTTGCCCTGAGTGAGCTTGGCGTCTTTCATCATCAGCGTACCTTCAAAGCTCTCGATAGGTACACTGCCGTGATTGGAGAGCATAAACTGCATTTTAACCTGATTGAGACTATCGCTGTCGCTGGTTTTGACAGGGAGCAGGGCAACGGGATAAGTTTGTGCAGTTACCGCGCTATTGGATTGATTGGCGACAACAGGGCTCTTTTCTCCCGTTGGATTATCAGGATGCAGGCGCTCGTACTCGCGCTGTTGTAGTAGTGCTTTTTCAATCGTAGTACGCGGCATCGCTCCTGACTCATAAGCGCCGCTAAGCTTCATACGTAGCATATAGCGACTCAAAACCTGCCTATCGCTCTCAGGCAATTGCTCAAAGGTATCACCCAATTGCGCCTGCCATTGATCCGAGTTGGTCGGTATGGTCTGTTTTGCTGGATCATTTTGCGGCATAGAGCAGCTAGTTATCATCGGTACAACCCCTAGCGATAAGGTTGCAAGTAGAGCAGTACTCAAGCGCTTTATCATGATTCACTCCTTATAAGCACACATGTTATGTCTTATTCTTAGAGCTTTAATATACCGCGTTTACTCAATGAATGGGAATGCTCATCACGTTATCTTTTGCAAGAGTTAGCTCAATTTAAAGTTAGCACAATAAAGGTAAGCCAGATTAATGGAAAATAGAATAAGCAAGCAAAAGGTAAGTATAAAAAAAGGCTAAGCACTCTAGTAGCGCTTAGCCTTTTGTATTTTGCCTTTTTAAATCTTAAGCCTTTATTCGTCTTTTTCTAGCTCAGATAGAGAATGAATAATACTGTTGTTGTGCGTAGTAATAATCGCCTGATCAATAATGCGCTGACTTACGCCATGTTTACGTAGGGTTTCGATAAAGACCTCATCGTGCGCAAGCGTGTAGTCTTGATGATCACGGTCAAGACCTTGACGGATGTAGAGACGTATTAACCCCTGAATACGTTTAAACCCTAGCTCCTCTGAGGTAGCCGTCAACAAACCAATCATCTCCTCAGACAAACGGATACTTACTGGGCGCATCACCTTTTGCGGATGATCTGAGAACTTATTTTTTATATGGACAGGTATCATAATAAACCATTGTTTGTAGTGATATTATAAGACAAAACACTAGGATGAAATCAATTAAGCAAAACTATGCTCACCATACAACAAATACTGCCAAAAGAACACCTTATTGTTCAACCGCTATAAAACCTATAAGCACAAAAAAACCTCTATCAATAATGGATAGAGGTTTTCGTTGTTTGTACAATTGAATAGGGTTCAAACAACTAAATATGGCTCCTCAACCTGGGCTCGAACCAGGGACACACGGATTAACAGTCCGACGCTCTACCAACTGAGCTATTGAGGAATAAGGGGTGATAACGACTGGTTACTATCAAGCGATAAGCTTGTTTGCGTTATGTGGAGCACATTTTAGCCAAGTCTCTTGGTTGTGTCAACCTAGATAAGCGAATAACACTAAAATTTATTAAATATGCGTAAGCTTATTCAGCGAGCATACTGGCATAAAAAAACCCTCATCAAAGTGATGAGGGTCTTGGCAAATGCCATAATCGAATCTAAAGAGTACTGCTAAAATTTGGCTCCTCAACCTGGGCTCGAACCAGGGACACACGGATTAACAGTCCGACGCTCTACCAACTGAGCTATTGAGGAATAAATCACTGCTGACAGTGAACTTAGCATCTGTTCTAATGAGTTCGTGCTAAGTGGGGCGTATTCTAACAAAGATAAAAAATACGTCAAGCTTTTTTGTCTATTTTTTTTATTTGGCTAAATATAGAGAATAAGCAGCTTGTCATCTTAACGGATGACTCTTGATGGGCTCTTTTGTCTATTTTTAATCTATGATAATAGTTTGTGTCAGTTGATTGCGAAGTTACAACAATAAAGGTGCAGCCTTATACTATAATTATTTGGACGCTGACTATTTAGATTTTATACAACAGCGAACGCCTTTAATAAGATAAAACCAATAAAAGTAGGGACTCTATTATGAATAATAACGCTAATAAACTAAGCATCGTTATTACTGGTGCAACCTCTGGTATCGGCAAGCAGTTGGCAAAAGATTATCTATCAGATGGTCATACTGTATATGCCGTTGGCCGCGATGATGAGGCGCTCGCTGAATTAAAAGAGTTGGGTGCCAATCCTATCGATTTGGACTTGATGGACCGCGATAAAGTGATAGACGCTTTTAATGATATCGATAAGATTGACTTAGCCATTTGCGGCGCGGGCATGTGTGAGTATTTAGACATGCCAAACTTTGATAGTGAAGCCTTTATGAAGGTAATGTCAGTCAATATGGGTACACTGTCACACGCTATTGAAGGCGCATTGCCAAAGCTAATTGAGTCCAAAGGTCGCTTGGTGGGTATAGGGTCGGCATCCGCTTATGTACCGTTTGCACGCGCTGAGGCTTACGGAAGCTCAAAAGCGGCAATTCACTATCTTATGAAAACCTTGCAAATCAGTCTTGCGCCTTTTGATGTTGCGGTCAGCCTAGTCGTTCCTGGTTTTGTCGAGACGCCAATGACCAAGCAAAATGACTTTCCGATGCCCTTTATTCAGACGACTGAGCAGGCAAGTCAAGCTATTCGTGATGGTATCAATAGCGGCGATGACGTTATTGAATTCCCCAAAAAGCTTACGCTACCACTCAAGGCGCTAGGGACGTTACCAGATATGGTCTGGCAGCAAGTTAGCGAAAAGCTCAATAAAAAGTAAGAGGCGTACGCTGCAAATGTTAAGCCGCTATTTTTACATTTATCACAGATAATAAAGTTATACAAAGGAAAAGCCATATGTCGTTTATGCGTCGCAAACGAGCATCAAAAGAGCAGCTGACCCATAATAAGGACAGCAGTAAGACGGACACTAGTATCAGTGATGATTCAAAGGGATCAAATAAGACTCGCGTGGCTATTATTGGCTCAGGGGTATCAGGTTTGAGTTGTGCTCATTACCTAGCCGCGCATCACGACGTGACTATATTTGAAGCCAATGATTATATCGGTGGTCACGTCAATACTATTGACGTGGCGTTGCAATATGGCAAAAAGACCAACGACGACAACGTCGAAAAAAGCGCGATTGATACTGGCTTTATCGTCTTTAATGAGCGCACTTACCCTAACTTTTTTCGTCTGCTTCATGAGCTACAAGTCCCGTTTCAAGCGACTGATATGAGCTTTTCGGTTAAGAACATCGCTCGCAAGTTTGAGTATAACGGTCATACGATCAATACCTTGTTATCTCAGCGCAAAAACGTACTTAATCCAAAGTTTTGGCAGTTTGTCAAAGACATTGTGCAGTTCAATAAGCACATTCGCAAACTGCGTCAAGATTATGATAGCGTGCGCGTGCAAGGCGGCGATGTCAGTGCATTTACCGAGCAAACCTTGGGCAGTTATTTGGCAGGTGAGCGCTATGGTCAGCTATTTACAGACAACTACTTGTTGCCTATGGTGTCGGCGATTTGGTCGACTAGCCTAAAAGAGGTACAAGCCTTTCCATTAGTGTTTTTTGCTCAGTTCTTTGACAATCATGGTCTGCTCGATGTGGTTAATCGCCCGCAGTGGTTCACTATCAAAGGCGGCTCTAAGCAATATGTGAATAAGCTGGTCACAAAGTTCGTTAAGGCGGGCGGTACAGTGCGGGTCAATAGTCCTGT
>NZ_JBQQFC010000066.1:0-11056 GCF_052258445.1 Psychrobacter sp. T6-1 | reverse complement strand
TGGCGCTCAGTAGTATAGCGGATTAGGCCACGCGGATAACCGACTTTGTCCATGATCTCGTTACAAGCATCGACGCAAGCGGCGCACTGGATGCAAGCCACCTGCAGACCGTCTCTAATATCGATACCTGTTGGGCAGACCTGTACACACATAGTACATTCAATACAGTCGCCTAGATGGTCAGGATTGGTGCCCTTTTTACGTGGACCACGTGGTTCGCCGCGCTCGTAATCATAGGAGACAATCAAAGTATCTTTGTCGAACATGACGCTCTGAAAACGGCCATAAGGGCAGATCTGGATACACATCTGCTCACGCATATAGCCTGCATTGGCATAGGTGGCGAAGGTAAAGATAAACATCGATACCCATATCCAAGTCGGCCAATCAGGAAAAGGGATAAACCCTAGCATCTGCCAACTACCAAAAATATACTCAGTACCAGCGACATAACTGACAAAGGTGGCTGCAGTGATAACAGAGAGAATGAACCAAATCAAATACACTAAACTACGCTTAAACACTTTGGTTGGACTCATTGGGGCTTTATCGAACTTGATACGCTTATTACGATCGCCAATGACCCATTTTTCGATATGCTGGTACAAATGTGTCCAAATAGTCTGTGGACAAGCATAGCCGCACCATACACGCCCTGCAAATACGGTGACCATAAACAAAGTAAACGCAGCAATTAATGCAAAAGCGGCGATAAAGTAAAAATCTTGGGTCAAAAACGTCATACCAAAGATATAATAATGCTGAGAGGGTACATCAAACCAAATCGCTTGCCGCCCATCATAACGCAGCCACGGCAACAATAAAAACAACGCCAAAAAAAAGTACATACTAGCGACGCGAATATTTTGATAAAACCCTGTCACAAACCGAGTATGGACACGCTGTTTGGTCGCATCTAGGTCAATTTGTTTGATAGGGATTTTATTAGATTGCGATTCTGACATGACATGCCTCTCAAAAGAATCAGTCTACTATGAGCCATAATAGCTATGTATAGCGCCGCTCAATAAGTACGGGTTTAAAACCTCGATTGTGCTCGCTAAAAAACAGGCTACCGATAACAGATATTTTATCATTACCCCTACTATAAATGGGGAGATAATCAAAAAAAACAATCGCTTATCGCAGCATTAAAAAGTAATGATTGAAAAACTAACGACATCACAACGCTAAATACAGGTATATAAAAAAATATAAAAAAGGAGAGCTGCAATAACAGTTCTCCCTTTTGGTGTTCATCCATTTATACAATAAACGTCTAAAGCTCAGTCTATAATAATATGCTTAATTAGCTACAGTTGCTTGTGCGTTGTTTTGACTATTAGTAGCAGTAGCAGTAGCAGTCATAGGCACAGCTGCATTACTTCTGTCAGACAGTGAATATACGTAGGCTGACAATAGCATAATACGCTCATTACCAAGCTTAGTTTCCCATTCAGGCATAACGCCTGCACGACCATAGCGTAGGGTATCACGAACCGTTTCGCGCTCACCGCCGTACAACCATATATTATCAGTCAAGTTCGGCGCGCCCGTTGAAATCATGCCCTTACCTTCAGGTCCATGACACAGTACGCAGTTAGTAGGCTCTTTAAAGATACTCTCACCCTGAGCAACTAGAGTTTGATCAAGCTCACCGTTACTAGTACTGCCATTGTTTGGAGATAAAGAAAGTACATATTCAGCTACTGCACGTATGCCTTCCTCACCAAGCTGATCACGCCATGCAGTCATACCACCCACGCGGCCATTGTGTAGCGTTGTAAGAATATGATCAGCACCGCCACCATATAACCAATCATTGTCTGTTAAGTTAGGATAGCCTCTAGCACCTTTAGCATTAGAACCATGACAGACAGAGCAGTTTTGCAAAAATAGACGGCTACCTACTTTGAGTGCATTTGGATCTTGTGATAGCTTCTCTACGGCTGGCGCAAGCTGGGCAACCTTCTCATCAATACGGGTTTGAATATCCGCTGGTGGATTCTCACTACGACGCATAGTCGTCTGCAATTCGCTCAGCTCATTGAGTATAGTCGTCGCCTCTGTTGCACCAGCTCTAGCTAAGATAGTTTGCTCAAAGTTACTGGTAAAGATTCTATCATTCTCTTCAAGCTCGCTAAAAAGCTCGTTCTTTGACGTCCAAGGAACCGTTTCGCCATCGACTTCAACAGTAGCAACGCCATTCCAATGCGACGGCAAGATGGCTGGAAAAAATATCCAGTAAGCCACGCCCCAAACAATAGAGCCAAAAAATATTACCAGCCACCATTTTGGCAGCGCTTTGTCATATTCTCGAATACCGTCGTACTCATGACCGGTTGTACCGTCTTCTTCTACATCAGGTTTGTACTTAAGTACAAATAATAATACCCCAAGAATGAAAACCCAGCACCCAATACTAAGTATGGTTATCCAAGAACTCCAAAAAAATGTCATGGTTTATCCTTATTGCGCTGCTCATCAGACAAAGATTGAATATGCTCGTCATCAAGCGCAAGTTGTGCATCTTCTTCGAAGCGTTTTTTATTTTTTGGTGAATACGCCCACCATGCAACGCCTATAAAAGCGATGAAAGCAGCTACCGTTGCAAATATTTGTAAATCACCAATACCCATTAGCGCTGTCCTTCCATTGCAGTACCGAGCTGCTGCAAGTAAGCAACTAAAGCATCAAGCTCAGTGGCACCAAGTACCGCATCTGGCGCGCCATCGATGTCCTCTTGCGTATAAGGAACACCGAAACGATCACGGAACAATTGCATTTTGCTCTGAACTTTAGCGCCATCAACTTCACTCGTTGCAAGCCAAGGGAAACCTGGCATAACAGACTCAGGAACTAAAGATCTGGGCGCGATTAGATGCTGCTTTTGCCAATCTTCAGAATAACGTCCACCCACTCGTGCTAAATCTGGCCCCGTACGTTTTGATCCCCAAAGAAAAGGGTGATCCCACGTCGATTCAGCCGCGCGCGAGTAGGGACCATAGCGCTCAACTTCAGCGCGTAATGGACGTACCATTTGCGTATGGCACACATGACAGCCTTCACGGATATAGATATCCCGACCTTCAAACTCAAGCGCTGTCCAAGGTTCCATTGCAGGCAGAGGCTTGTTCACCCCGCCTTCTTCAGCAGGTTTATAGTCATATATTAAGGGTACGATCTCAACAAGCGTTGCAAAGCTGATTGCGATGACGATACCGATAACGAGCAAACCTGTGTTTTTTTCAATAATTTCATGCGGTGTACCAGCCATGATTGCTCCTTATACTTTAGCGGTCTGTGGTTCATCAACACTAGGATTATGATCTGTAGGATCAGCGAGCATTACAGGCTTACCTTCTGGCATCTTAATAGTGCGATAGACGTTATAAGCCATGATGAACATACCTGATACATAGAGCAGACCACCAAAAGCACGACCTATGTAAGGATAATGCGAGAACTCAACCGTATCAACAAAGCTATATACCAGTGTTCCATCAGGGTTGGTTGCAAGCCACATCATGCCTTGACCGATACCTGATATCCACATAGAGACGATATAAAAGATAGTACCTGCAGTCGCTAACCAAAAATGCGTGGTAATCAAACTGATTGAATACATCTTAGGCTTGTTATAAATACGTGGAAGTAGCACATATAGTGAGCCGATTGTAATCATACCGACCCAGCCAAGAGCTCCTGAATGCACGTGACCAATAGTCCAATCGGTATTATGCGACAAAGCGTTCACTGTCTTAATAGACATCATCGGACCTTCAAAGGTCGACATCGCATAAAAGGATAACGCCACAATCATAAAGCGAATGATCGGATCGGTACGCAGCTTGTCCCAGCTACCTGATAGCGTTAATACGCCGTTAATCATACCGCCCCATGATGGCGCGAATAGAATAATTGAGAAGACCATCGCCAGCGACTGCGTCCAATCTGGAAGCGCAGAGTAATGAAGATGATGACCACCTGCCCACATGTATGCTGCAATCAAAGCCCAGAAATGCACAATAGACAAGCGATACGAGTAGATAGGACGACCAATCTGTACCGGTACAAAGTAGTACATCATGCCCAAAAAGGCTGCTGTTAGATAAAAACCAACCGCGTTATGACCATACCACCACTGTACCATCGCATCGGTAGCACCGCCATATAGCGAATAAGACTTAAAGGCGCCGACAGGGATTGCCATACTGTTGACAATGTGTAGTAGCGCAATAGTAATAATAAACGCAGCAAAGAACCAGTTCGCCACATAGATATGTGACGTCTTACGCTTAATCAAAGTACCGAAGAAGACGATGGCATAAGATATCCATACTAAAGCGATTAAGATATCAATCGGCCACTCAAGCTCAGCGTACTCTTTAGTCGATGTTAAACCCATAGGCAGGGTAATGACAGCAGCAACAATGACTGCCTGCCAGCCCCAAAAGGTAAACCACGCCAAATATGGAGCGAACAGCCGAGTCTTACAAGTGCGCTGAACAATATAGTAGGACGTGGCAAATAGCGCACAACCACCAAACGCAAAAATGACCGCATTCGTATGTAGCGGTCTTAATCGGCTAAATGTCAGCCATGGAATGTCAAAATTGAGTGCGGGCCAAGCCAATTGTGATGCAATGAATACACCAAGGCTCATGCCGACAATGCCCCAAATGACGGTCATCGTCGTAAAGAATCGCACGATAGTGATTTCATACTCACTATCAACGGGGGCGATTGCTGTGTTTTGTAAACTCATGGGATGATTCCTATACAGCCTAAATTATCAACAGAATTAACCATAACTACATTAGAAAATTGAGCGGTAGGGTCTTATCGTATAAAACAGGGAGTATCTTAAACGCTTACATGGGATTAGTGTAATAAGCGCAAAATATCGGTGCTCGATCAAGACTGAACATTACACAAGACAAAGGGGATAAGATAAATATCAAAGCTAAACAGTAGGGTGGTGACCATCATTAACTGTTTGCATAACTCTTAAAATCACGTCTACGTAATGTTTGGTTAAAACTCCCGACTCTGTTTAAGGGTATTGTAACGCAATATTAAGTAAATATCATCAGAACTGTGACCCAAAATACAAACTCTTTGGTAAATTATTTTGCAGACAACTTATTATTAAAAGAACGCTTATGCCCTTGAATTATGATTTGGCTACTAATTACCGAACAGCGATTACCGTGACTTTTTGTTACTATTTTATGATAAGTGCCAAGTTGGGGTTTTACTTATCGCAGCTTAGCCGACTATAATGAAATGGAAAACGGTCTAAGACCAAAATAGGATGCTTAGAGTCACGTGACTTTAACAAGTCAGAGGCGTTTAGCGAATAGCGCTTATATTTTAAGCAAGTCACTCCTAAGTATCATCCCCTTTAACAATCTTGAATGCCTACATGGTTAAACAGTGAGGCACTTATTAAGGATAATAATATGGCAGTTTTTTTGACGGATGCATGGTTTGATGAAGTTGAGCAATTGGGCCGTGACGCAGGTGAGCTTAACTTGCCGCCAGCACTCGCTAACATGGTCATTAATCTAAAAGTCTCTGACGGTGATGAGGTTATCGAAGCTAACTTTGCCGATGGATTATTACATCGTGGTCTTAATGATGAGGCAACCACTACTTTGCTGCTTGATCGCGAGACCTTGCAATCTATTATCACAGGGTTTGATATGAACCAGATCATGGGCGCCTTTATGAGTGGCAAAATTCGCGTTGAAGGCGATATGTCGCAGCTTATGGCTGTTCAGACTGCTCGTCCAAGCGCTGAGCAAAAAAAGCTGTTCAAAAAAGTAAAAGCTATGACTACTATGGCTTAAGAGCAATGGCTGAAAAGTAAGTTCACTATAGAAGTATGATAGTTAAGCTTCCAACTAAAAAAGAGCCTCTAATGTTTAGAGGCTCTTTTTTAGTGCTAGTGGGTAGTAAAAATTTTTAGTTACTGATTTTCTTTGTAGATTGCTGCTTGCAGCCAGATATTTGCTTGTATGTAATCATTGACTTCAATAGCATTGTTCTGTTCTGTGTTTACAGCGCCAATACGCACGACGAATGGATCAGCGTCTTGCTCGCGCAAGATGACCACATCAAACAAAATAATGGACTGACCATTAAAATGAGTTTCTTGCTTACCCAGTACTTGTCCTTGACACCACGCCTCATCTTCTTGGCCTAAAGTATCACCAAACAAGTATGCACACATATGACCTAAATTGATCTCAATAGGCGCCATCTGCTCTTTGGTTTCAGGCTCCCACTCTTTGATCTGCTCTTGAACGTCTTTTGGTACTTGACCGTCATTGGCGGCGACAATGTCATTAAAAGCGCGGTGATAGCGAATAGCATCGACATCTTCAACCAAAATAGTCTCACTTTGCTCGCTTGGACTGATCTCATGTGCCCACGCGCTAAAATTAACAAAGTAAAGCTCGTCCTGCTTGTAAAGCTGATGGTTGGCGGTATAGAGCTGATCAAAAGCATAGATAATACTGCCATCAACAGTGCGCAGCCTTAGCACTGCATCTTGAGTATTTTCGTTAACGATAATACGCTCGATTCGGCATTTGAGACCGTAAGGACCGTCCACGCAAGGGTAGGCGTTAATAAAGCACTCAGGCTTGCCATCACGCATGGCGAGCACTTGATTAATATGGCAGGGCTGGTTTTCTGAGAGCAATAAGCATTTGTCCTCAGCACTAGCATTGCCATTGAGACCCTTTGGCATAGTCGCTTTTTCGATCATGAGTTGGAGCCACTCAGGCACATCACGGCTTAAATCGTCCGTTAATATGCGCCAATGGTCGCCATGACCGGCGGTTTGCTCATCGCTCAAAGTTACTTTTGTGGGGGTTTGTACATTTTTATATTGATAGTTGATAGTCATGAGAGTACTCAAAATGTAGTCAGTCGCAGGATCTGATTATAAAAGCTTGCTTACATAGGGATAAATAAGTGACCGATAACGGTTAACAATACCTAGCCATAATAGGCGCACGCTTTTTCAGTCCTGTTAATGGGTGAATTCGTCCTTAGCATACAATGCTTCTTAACATACAATATATAGGTATGAAAATAACCAATAGCAAGCCCTTCATAAAAAATAATGATATCGCCTTTATTTTTGCCAAAAAAATACGCGCAGTTTATGTGAATCACTGGCACATATGATCTAATTTGTGTCAAACTAGCCATTTTTTGGCGACCAGCATTAATGGTATGTCTAAAACCCTATCTGTTAGTAGGGCTTACTTTTTGGTGGCTGTTTTGATAACGCTTGAATTGTCAGACAGCCTTTGAGCTATTTTAAAGTGTAAGCCATCTACTATAGATAAGATAAAGAGTTTAACTATGTTTCGTCCTTTAGCGTTATTTATTGGCTTGCGGTATACCCGAGCAGAGCGCAGTAATCGATTTATCTCCTTTATATCCTTGATATCTATGGTCGGTCTGACTTTGGGTGTGGCAGTACTTATTACAGTGCTCTCTGTGATGAACGGCTTTGATCGTGAGCTTAAAACGCGAATACTAGGTATGGTGCCGCAAGCTACTGTTATCTCGTCAGAGGTGATTGGCAACTGGGAACAATTAGCAGATCAAATTGAAGAAGATCCTGAGGTTACCGCTGTCGCGCCTTTTATTCAGCTTCAAGGCATGCTGACCTCAAACGGTCAAGTGGCTGGCATCATGGTGACGGGCGTCGAGCCTGATTACGAAAAGAACGTCTCTATTATCAATGATAATATGGTTGAAGGCGACATTGACACCCTAAAAAATGGTGATTTTAGTATCGTTTTGGGTGAGGAGATGGTGCAATCATTAGGCCTGCGCTTAGGCGACAAAGTGACGCTGGTATTGCCAGAAGCCTCACCTTCTGCAGCAGGCGTGATACCACGCTTTAAGCGCTTTACCTTAACGGGTATCTTTAGCATTAGCCCAGAGGTCGACAGCTTGATGGCGTTTATTCCAATGGGTGATGCAGGCAAGTTGCTGCGTTTGCCAGAGGGCGCTCAGGGTATTCGTATGAAGCTTGACGATCTATTTAATGCACCACTTGCTGCGCAAAATGCCGCAGCTATCGCACCTAATCAGCTCTATCCTAATGACTGGACACAGACGCATGGCAATCTATTTGGTGCCATTCAAATGGAGAAAGCAATGGTTGGCCTGCTGCTGTTCTTAATCATTTTAGTTGCCGCCTTTAATATCGTCTCAAGTCTTGTGATGCTCGTCACTGACAAAAAAGCTGATATCGCCATCCTCAAAACCTTTGGTGCTTCTCCGCGCCTGATAACGCAGGTCTTTATGGTGCAAGGAGTCGTCATAGGAGTGATTGGTACGGTAGCAGGAACGGTTCTTGGAGTCGTATTTGCGCTTACAGTGAGTGATATTCTAGGCTTTATTAATCAAAGCTTTGGCCTTAATCTATTTGACGCCTATTTTATTAATTACTTGCCCTCGCAGCTTCGTTTGACTGATGTGGTGCTTATCACTGGCGTATCATTTGTCCTAAGCTTTTTGGCAACGATATATCCTGCGCGCCGTGCCGCTAGAATACAGCCCGCTCAAACGCTGCGCTATGAGTAATAGCTGACGTTTGAGTAACGCACGAATTTGATACTATCTATCAATTTATTACCTGACAAAAATGATTATAAAGGAAGCGCTATGTCTGCCATTTTAGAGGCGACCAACATTAGCAAGATATATGACGAAGGGGCCGTACGTACTCAGGTGTTGACGGGTCTGGATCTAACCATCAATGCAGGCGAGCGTATCGCTATCGTTGGTACCAGTGGTTCAGGTAAGAGTACGTTGCTGCATTTATTAGGCGGGCTTGATACGCCAACCAGCGGCGAGGTCTGGTTACATGGTAAGTGTCTTAATCAGATGAATGAGACTGAGCGCGGCGCAATGCGTAACCAGCATCTGGGATTTATTTATCAGTTTCATCATCTACTGGCAGAGTTTACGGCGATCGAAAACGTAGCTATGCCGCTACTGATGCGTCCAAAGGTCTCAACCACTGATGCCCGCGCGCAGGCGATTGAGATATTAAATAATGTCGGATTGGATCATCGCCTTAACCACAGACCAGGGGAGCTATCAGGCGGGGAGCGCCAACGGGTTGCTATTGCCCGCGCTTTGGTGACAAAACCCTCACTAATACTCGCTGATGAGCCGACAGGTAATCTAGATTATGACAATGCGCAAAGTGTCTTTGGAATGCTCTCAGAGCTACAAAGCACTATGCAAACGGCACTACTCATGGTTACTCATGATCGCAATCTTGCGGCGCTCGCTGATCGCCAGCTATTGCTGCGTAACGGTCATTGGGAGGCGTATTAGTCTGTTTTGTCCAACAGGATTTGACCAAGTAAATGAGTATGATTTGACTTTGATGGTTAAGGAGTAATAACGATGTTTAAGTACGATGATCCGATTGCCGCTTTTGGGAGTGCAGAAGAAGGCAATGACCCGATAAGACCTTATCTAGATCCTACCCTATACGACACAGTGGATAGAGACAGTCAGATAAAGATGCTCAAGGCGGTATTTGACGCCATTACTTTGGGCGGCGTAGATTACGACTTGAATGCGCAAACCAGCACAGAGGGTAGAATGCGTTATACGCTCACTAAAAATAGTGAAGTTGTGATAGTCCTATTTATGGAAAGTAACTTTTCAGATCTTGTTATTGAAGCGATTAACGCCACGCAAAAAAGTTAAGAGTAATTCATTTAAGACCTAACCTTTAAAGAGTGTTAGTTACTATCAACGCTTTTTTTTAACGCTTTCTTTTTTTCTTTTTCGCTCGAAGTCGTTGACGATTTTGCCAACTACTAACCGTCTTATAGCGCCAAATTGCTTTGAAGGCTAGTCCGCAAATAATACTGCTGATAATAGCCAATATGGTAAGACCTAAGCAAAACGCCGGCAAAGAGACAAATCCCTTGTAAGTCACAAAGGGATTTGCACCATCTGATAATACCCATAAACTAAAATCTGCAATCATTCTGCCAATCAGCCGAAGACTGATCATTGGCACGTCCATAATTTTGGCACCAATATAATAGCCTGCGTAAAATATAGGTAGGGTAGTGAGCGGGTTAGTAATCCATGTCAGACCAAGCGCCATAGGGACGTTGGCTCGAAATATCAGCGCGCCTATCAAGGCTAGCAGCATCTGACCAGGTAGCGGAAAAAAAGCGCTTAGCACACCGATATATACCGCTTTATTTAAACTATGACGATTAAAATGCCACAAGCGTGCATCTGCCAAATGCGGCGCAAATAGCTTCATTGTGCGACTTTCTAAAATCTTTTCTGGTGTAGGTAGCAGGTTTTTAAGACGCTTTTGAGACACAGGCTTGCCTTGAATGATTATTTAAAGCCCGCTCAACGTCCAACGAGAGGCTGAAAGTAGTGGCATGTACTTATAAGTTTTGTCCCCATAAAAGAGGAGGCCAATAACCTTAACACGATATCGAGTATAGGGTAATATAAAAAAAATTGCTATTGTACAGCGATAGCGTGGCGCGGTATATTTAACAGATGTCTATTCTTAGAGAGTCTACAACTTAAGTTTTTTATCTTAAATATAAGCGAATGCGGCATAAACAAGGAGCGTGAGTGTATTGGCTGGTAGGTACGCTTATTATAAGTATAATGCTCGGCGTCTTGGCGGTTGCCAGTAGTCCAGTATTTCCCGTTGGCGCCTTAACGATTATGGTGCTACCTTCCTCGTTATTAGTACCTTTTTTACTAATCACTGCCGCTATTTTATTACTGATAACTGCGCGCCGCCGTACCCATATTGTCTCTTCTACTGCTAGTTTGCTCGCTTATAAAGAATCCTTAAAACCTGCTAGACCTTTTTATCATCTGCTTTATTTCTCATTTGCTATAACGCTTACCCTAGCACTTATCGCTGGTAGCGCCTTGCAAGCTACTTATGAGTATCAGCAAGCAGAAACTACAAAAATTACTGATTCTATGCGGGTGTCAGCGCTGGTTACTATCG
>NZ_JBQQFC010000065.1:0-11075 GCF_052258445.1 Psychrobacter sp. T6-1 | reverse complement strand
CCTATGATGGCCTTTTGGACAGAGCAGTATGACGGTCATGGCATCATGGTCACCGCCAGCCATTCTCCCAAAGACACTCTGGGCGTCAAATGGTTATGCGGTAACGCCTCTCCTAGCGAAACAGATATCTATGCGCTTTTTGAAGATCTGTCACACTCTGCTGCTATCCATGACGATACTCGTCTAAATACAACGCCTGCTGTTATTAGCCTTCCTACTGATGCAGTAGCGACGCCTTATATTGAAGCCATTCAAGGTGTTTTTTCTGACATTCATACTCAAAAACACCCATCAAAAGCAGTTAAAAAATCTGCTAAGCCAAAGCTTGATATGACTATTGTCATCGACTGTATGCACGGCGCAACCAGTCGCATCGCCGCACCACTTTTTACTACGTTTTGTGCGCGAGTCATTATTATCAATGATACCCCTGATGGCACGTTTCCGATGGGTAATCCTGACCCTACCGAGCCCAATCGCTTAGCACAGCTGCAACAGATGGTCATCGTTAATCAAGCTGATATCGGCCTTGCTTTTGATGGCGATGGTGATCGGCTAATGATTGTCGATGATCGCGGTAAGGTGGTGCTCTCAGATCACCTGCTTTACCTGTTGGCAAGGGTGGCCATTACTGAGCGCTCAAAGGCGAATATCAACCCTGACTTAACTGAGCATCATTTAACTCATAAAAGCTATGCCCCAACACCGCAAGTATTATTCGATGTTAAATGCTCACATCACCTGCCTACTTTATTAGAGGATTTGGGCGCTGCGCCCGTTATCAGTAGAACCGGTAGCGGCTTTATGCGTGAACGGCTACGTTCTGATAATAGTCCTATTATATTTGCAGGGGAGTTATCAGGACATTTTATCTTTAATGATGGCTATTTTACCGCTTATGATGATGCGATGTACGCAGGCCTGCGCTTACTGCATTGGCTTGCATATACCTCAGAGCACAATCATACTTTATCGCCTGCATTTGACGCTTGGGGCGCGCCTGTAAACCGCACTACTCTTTATCGCTTAACAGATATTACCAGCCAGCTTCCAAGTATTGTCATTACCTCGGATCATTATCTACCTATGATAGATAAGGTACCAGAGTGCTCTATCATTAAGCGCTTAGCGACGCACTGTCACTATTTGCAATGCTTAGTGAATACGGTTATTGACGACACTAGCCTTTTAGATAACAACAATAGCAATGATGATAAAGCTCATCAAAACCCTTTATGCACAGCCGCTAGATGTAATAATACCTGCTGTCTGCCGCGCATAACGACTTATCAAGCGCAAGAGTTACTGCCCAAGGGTACTAAGATTACCTGTATCGATGGAGTGCGTTTAGATTTTGCACGCGGTTTTGGTGTACTGCGTCAATCCAATACCAGTCATAGTCTAACGGTGCGGTTTGCAGCGGATAGCAGCGGCGATCTAAAGACCATTCAAGCGCATTTTGTGACACTCTGCGAGTGGATTGATAAAGATTTAGCCAAGCAAATTGCTAGCATTTATCCTGAGTAACCCATTTTAATAAAAGCATCTGTATTTAAGATGCCGATTAGGAGTATATGATGTCTCTAAATTTGAACGATGCCAAAAACACCGCTGAGGTTTTGACTACCGCACTGCCCTACATTCAGCGCTTCGTCGGCAAGCTCATCGTAGTCAAATATGGCGGCAATGCGATGACCGACCCCAAGCTTGAAAGCTCATTTGCGCGCGATATTGTTTTACTCAAAACCGTCGGCATGCATCCTGTCGTCGTCCATGGCGGCGGCCCGCAAGTCGATAATTTGTTAAAAGAGCTAGGTCGTCAATCTGATCGCATCGATGGTATGCGCGTTACGGACAAGAGCACCATGGATATCGTAGAGATGGTGTTGGGCGGTCGTGTCAATAAATCTATTGTCAGTCTCATTAATAAGCATGGCGGCAGCGCTATTGGCTTGACGGGCAAGGATGCCAACCTCATCCAAGCCAAAAAGCTGGTCATGAGTAAAGTTGGCGCAGATGGCTCGCAAGTTCCTGTTGATTTGGGCTTTGTCGGTGATGTGGTCAGCGTCAATAAAGACGTCATCAATATGCTCATCTCCTCCAACTTTATCCCCGTTATTGCACCACTTGGGGTCGATTCTGAAGGCAACACTTATAATATTAACGCTGACCTAGTCGCCGGTAAAGTTGCTGAATTTTTGCAAGCGGAGAAGCTTATGCTACTGACCAATATCAAAGGCGTACTTGGCCGCGATGGCGAGGTGGTCACGGGGCTTACGCCCAAAAAGGTCGACGCCCTTATCGATGATGGCACCATCTCAGGCGGTATGATTCCCAAAATTCAGTGTGCGCTTGATGCGGTACGTAGCGGTGTCAAAAGTGCCGTTATCGTCGATGGTCGCGTGCCTCATGCCACCTTACTCGAAATCTTTACCAATGAAGGCGTCGGTACCTTAATCAGTCGTGAAATTGATGCGGCAATGAGCTAAACCCCTCTACTATAAAGATGATAGCCCAAGCTTATAACACTTGGGCTTTTTTGGAAGGTTAATTTTAAATCAATACGCACAAAACTCAACTGAGCTATGGCTGCTATTGCCATATACCTTCATGCGATGATTACCTTTGCGCTCAGTAAAATACGAGTTTTCATTGTCATAACGATCGCCACTTAGTCGTCCATTAGGTCCTGTGACATAAGCCACGCTGATCTGATCGTCACCGACATTGCGGATGACTAAATTTTGATTGGCCATCAGCCACAAACGAAATTCTTTACCGTCTTTGATATTACCAGTGAAGCTGCCGCAATAGCTGTTATCGGCAAAGGTAATCTTAGTCGAGGAATCTGCCGCTTGTGCGTTCATGGTCATCAAGGGGAGCACTGCCAGCATAGGGAGTAAAAGTAGATTTTTCATTATGTCATCCTTGTCAGTTATGATTCTAATTATATTTTCAGCTATGATATGCAAACAGCCAACTTATATCTGTAAATCTATCATAAAACAGCCTATATGAGTGCTATATTTTATAATCTAAAACTAGGGTTTACTAAACTGCCTATCAAACACCTCTTCATCAAAGCCGCAAAGCAGTACTGATCGACCCTCAAACTGACCCTCTACTATTGGTCTTTTAATCATACTGGTATTTGCCACTAGCAAATCAATCGCGTCATCGATGCTGGCATCTGCAGCCTCTTTTTGCTCATCGGTCAATTTGCGCCATGTCGTGACGCGTTTATTGAGTACTTTGTCTATCCCTAAAGCATCGACCCAGCGTTGTACGTTTATTTTATTCACACCTTGCTTTTTATAATCGTGAAAACTGTAATCAACGCTCAATTCATCGAGTTTAGCAAACGCTTTTTTCATAGTACTACAGGATTTGATACCGTAAATGGTGAGGGTCATAGTTATTCCTAAGGTTTTTATGATCAGTAATTTTATTATCGATTTTTATAAGGGTAAGCACTTATTTATGATAAGTCTATTATTACGCTGCCCCATCGCATTTTTAGCCGATTTGCGCTATTCTAGCGTATCTAAATTTTTATTAAAATATTCAACTTTGAGCCAATTATGAACAACGCCGTAACCGCAGACCAAACCATTTCTACTGACAACCAAAACGATAACAATCACTATCAGCCGCAGCTTATAGAAGCGGCGCAGCAAGCTAAGTGGGCCACGGACAAACGTTATGAAGTGAGCAATGAACCAAGCGACAAGCCCAGCCGCTACATGCTCTCTATGTTCCCTTATCCTAGTGGCAAGCTACATATGGGACACGTGCGTAACTACACAATCTCTGACGTACTCAGCCGCTATTACCGTCTAAAGGGTTTTGAGGTTATGCAGCCTATGGGCTGGGATGGGTTTGGCTTACCTGCTGAAAACGCTGCAATTGCCAACAAGACCCCACCGGCCGAGTGGACGTTTGCCAATATCGAAAGCATGCGCGCGCAGCTCAAACTACTTGGTTTATCGGTTGATTGGTCACGTGAGTTTGCCACTTGTAGCCCAGAGTATTACCAGTGGGAGCAGTGGTTGTTTTTGCAACTGTACAAAAAGGGGCTTGTGTATAAAAAGCTTGCTACCGTCAACTGGGATCCCGTTGACAATACCGTGCTGGCCAACGAGCAAGTCATAGACGGCAAAGGCTGGCGAAGCGGCGCGCCCGTTGAAAAGCGCGACATTCCGATGTACTACTTCAACATTACCGATTATGCCGATGAGTTACTCGATGATTTGGATCAGCTAGAGGGTCATTGGCCAGCAGAAGTGCTGACTATGCAGCGCAACTGGATTGGTCGTAGTGCCGGTATGGAGGTGCACTTTCCTTATCAGATCGAGGGTCAAGACAACACCTTAGACGTCTTTACCACTCGTCCCGATACCCTCATGGGCGTCACTTATGTTGCGGTTGCTGCCGAGCATCCCTTAGCACAGTACGCTGCTGAAAATGATGAAGTCATTGCCCAGTTTAATGCGCTATGCAAAAAAGGCTCTGTCGCCGAAGCTGATCTAGCCAAAGCCGAAAAAATCGGTATGGATACAGGACTTACGGTAACCCATCCGTTAACGGGCGAGGAAGTGCCTGTTTGGGTCGCCAATTACGTGCTCATGAGTTACGGCTCAGGCGCGGTCATGGCGGTGCCAGCTCACGACGAGCGTGATTATGAATTTGCAGTCAAGTACGATTTGCCGATCAAACAAGTTATCAATACCCCCGAGGGCTATTTTGATGCTTTAAAGGCTGCGGCAAAAGCTGATGGCATCGATGTCAATCTGTCTTATACCGAGCGCAATACTTTAGTCAATTCAGGCGAGTTCGATGGTATGGATTTTGAGCAAGCCTTTGATGCTATGCTCGCCAAACTTGAACCACAAGAGCTTGCTAATAAAAAAATACAGTATCGTTTGCGTGATTGGGGCGTCTCGCGTCAGCGCTATTGGGGCTGCCCTATTCCGATGGTCAATTGTGAGCATTGTGGTACAGTGCCTGTCGAAGAACAAGATTTGCCAGTAGTACTACCGACCAATGTCGTCCCTGATGGTCGCGGCAACCCACTCAAAAATATTCCTGAGTTTGTCAATACTACTTGCCCTAAATGCGGCAATGCTGCTGAGCGCGAGACCGATACCTTTGATACCTTTGTCGAATCGAGCTGGTACTATGCGCGCTTTGCTAGCCCGAATGATAATCAAAACATGGTCAACAAGTCGGCGGCGAATAAATGGTTGCCTGTCGATCAGTATGTCGGCGGCGTCGAACATGCGGTCATGCATCTGCTCTACGCGCGTTTTTTTCATAAGTTGATGCGCGATGAAAACTTGGTATCAGGCGACGAGCCCTTTGCCAATCTGATGACTCAAGGCATGGTGCTCGCGGGTACCTTTAACCGTGTCAATAGCGACGGCAGTACCACTTATTACTTTGCAGACGATGTCAATATCGATTACAACGAGCGCGGTCAACCGATCAAAGCCACGTTAAAGGCGGACGGCAAGCCTGTGACTATCGGCAAAATAGAAAAAATGTCCAAGTCCAAAAACAACGGCGTCGATCCGCAAACTACTATCGATCAATACGGCGCGGATACGGTACGCTTGTACACACTATTTACCGCTCCTGCCGATCAAACGCTTGAATGGTCAGATGATGCGCTCAAAGGCCCTTATAACTTCGTCAAAAAAGTCTGGCGTATTGCCAGCGACCATATGCAGGCGCTAACACAAGCAGGCTTAGAGCTAAACACGCTTAATACTACGGCATTAAACGTAGAGGGTTTGAGTAAAGAGGCCAAAAGTCTACGTCGTAAGACGCACGAGACCATTGGCAAAATTGATAATGATTTAGGCGAGCGCTTAGCACTAAATACGCCCGTATCTAGCCTTATGGAGCTCTCCAACGAGCTTGCCAGTTTTAAAGCCAGCAGTGAGCAGGACTTACAAGTACAGCATGAAGCGCTTGTTGATTTGCTGATTATGCTATCGGTCTACGCGCCGCACGTTGGCGAGCACTTGCTTGAGCAACTAGGTCTTGATACTCAGACCCTGAACTATCCTGCTGTCGATGCTAGCGCTCTGGTGCAAGATACGGTCACTATGGTCGTGCAAGTCAATGGTAAAGTACGCGGTAGAATGGACGTGCCACCCAACAGTGATCCTGAGACTCTAAAAATGCAAGCTCGCGAGCTTGAAAGCGTCGCTAAATTCATCACTGGTGATATCAAAAAAGAGATCGTCGTACCCAATAAGCTGGTTAACATTGTAGTAGCCGGCTAACTACTGACTGGCTTAGCAACTTGGTTGGTTAAATAGTAAAGGCTTATAACAGCACACAAGGATATATGTCCATGCGAAAACAAGGCAAAAACAAGCTTGCGTCTGCCCTTCTTGCCAGCTTACCGATGTTTGCTATGCTCGGAGCAGCAGGGGTCTTAACCGGCTGCGGTTTTCAGCTACGCGGTCTTGAGGCGCCGCTGCGTTTTGAAGCGCCCAAAACGGCTATTATTGTTGAAGACAACCGCATCTCATTTCCTCTAAAATTGCCACTTACGCGGCGTTTAGAAGCCTTGGGCGTTAATGTTGTCGATGGGATGACGATCATAGAAAACACCGGCGATATCAATAATGCCTCTGGCGAAATCGCCACCATTGCTGTTAACAATGTGCGTTTTCGCCGTTATGAGCTAGTTGGCGTGTTGACTGAGATTCGTTTAGTGCTATCTGCGGATGTCACTTATCAGACAACGCAAAACGGACAGCCAATAACCTTGTCTAACCCAATTCAAGTAGAGCGCAGCTACCAATATAATGAGGCTTCGGTCAGCACCGATGATCAGCAGGGCAGCCAAATTCGTGACTGGTTATACGACAGCCTAGCGCAGCGTATCACTGATCAGTACGTCGCCATCGGTCTACCTAAAGTCGCACCTACTGCCAATCAAACGGCCTCGCAGGTGATAGAAAACTCTAGAGTCCCTATCGTTGTCACGCCAGAGATAACAACGCCAAACCCTTAAGATTAATAATCTGATTCCCTTATGCAAGAGTCCTTTATACAAGCCTATCCTAAATTATTGCAGCCTGATATTCAGGTTGCAGGGCTATGGCTTGCGCATGGAGATGAGCCGCTGCTTCATCAATGGCTTATTGATGCCCTGCGGGTGCAGTGGCGCGCACAGAATTATGCTATCAAACGTATCGAGCTGATATCTGTCAAAACTTGGCAAGAAGTGCTCTCAGAATTAGGTAGCCAGTCGTTGTTTGATGATGCCAGCGCGATTATCGTGACTGGCAATCACAAGCCTGATAAAGCCATCATTAGCGAGCTTGAGCGTTTTGCGACAGACGCACAAACAGGCGTGCATAGTAACAGCCTGCTCTGGCTGACGCCAAAACAAGACAAGCGCGCGCAAAGTAGCAAATGGTTCGCCCCTTTTGCTAAGTATGGTCATATCATCGATTGCAACTTTTATGACGAGCGTGCCCGCCAGCAGTTATTACAAATCCAAGCAAAACAGTTTGGTCTAAAACTATCAAAAGACGCCTGGCAGCTTCTTATGTCACATACCGAACATCACCTGCTAAGCGCCTACCAGACCTTATGGCGACTGTCTTACCTGTTTGCGCCGCAGCTAGCAGAACAAGGTGACGGTATTGCGCTAGATATCGGTGATTTGCAGGCAGCGCTGGTGAGCGACGCGCAGTTTAGTGTGTTTGATTTGTCAGATGCGATGCTGGCAGGTCACACCTCTCAAGTGGTCAAAATTATAGCTCAGCTTAGAGCGACTGATGAGCCGACGACCTTGGTACTTTGGGCAATCAGTAAAGATATGCGACATATAATGCAATTGATGGACGGTCAAGACCCTCAGAGCTTAGGTATCTGGCGCAGCAAACAAAGCCTCTACCAGCAAGCTTGCCGCCGTCACTCAAGAGAGACGACCGCAGCTTGGCCTGCGCTCCTTTATCGCTCAGATCAGGCAATCAAAGGTCTGGTTCGTCAGCCTGCTTGGGAGCTCTTATTACAAGCATCGCTTGAGCTGTCAGGGCAAAGGTTGTTTTCATAGGTTAAATACAAATACCCTTCAACAAACAGATTGCCTTTAATCAGTAAGTAATCTCTTATCCGTAATACCTCCTCTGTTTTTACTTATATGTAGCTCAGTCATTACGTCAATTTAGTCTCTAAACGACTCCTCTCACCTTCTAGGTTTATACCCCCTTAACCTTTCGCAAACTAATTACCGTTTCATTTTGCCAATAGAGCCTTTACTATAGCTATACTCACAAGCTGCACCTGATATCACTGCAATCGGATTAAATCATGGCCAAACTGAACCAGAAAACCGCTATCAAATGGGGCGTTATTGCTCTAGTTGTCGTCGCTCTAGCGGCTATAGCTTATAATTTTTTGAAGCCCACTGAGGAGGCGCCTAATTATTTGACTGCAAGTGCTTATGTTGGCGATATTGAAAACAACGTCATGGCGTCAGGTAAGGTCAAAGCTCTAAATACCGTTGATGTCGGAGCACAGGTTTCAGGTGAAGTCACCCGGCTTTATGTTGAGGTGGGTGATGAAGTACAACAAGGCGATCTCATCGCTCAAATCGACCAAGTGACACAAAATAATAATCTGAGCAATGAGCAGGCAAGCCTTGAGCAGAGTGAAGCGGCATTGCAAAGTGCGCAAGCGGAGGCCTTAAGCCGTGAAGCAGGCCTAAAAAGCGCCTACGCTGATCTTGCCAGCCGTCAGTCTGAGCTTAAACAGGCCCAGTCTGACTTTGCTCGCTTGCAAGATTTAGTCGCAATCGATGCAATATCCCAGCAAGAGTATGATACCCAAGCCACTCGTGTTGAGACCGCACAAGCTGCCGTCGCCAATGCACGCGCCGCTATCGACACGGCCAATGCCGCTATTGCAACCACCCAAGCTAACATAAACAGTCAGCGCGCCGCGCTACGCAAATCGCAAACTAACGTCAGTACAGCTGAGGAGGATCTGAGCTACACAACGATTCGCGCGCCTATATCAGGTACAGTGGTCTCGGTCACCACTGAGCAAGGTACTACGGTTAATGCCAATCAAACCGCGCCGACTATCGTCACCCTAGCTGACCTATCAACCGTGCGTATCAACGCGCAAATCTCTGAGGCTGATGTCATCAACGTCCAAGCGGGTATGCCAGTTTATTTTAATATTATTGGTAATCCTGACCAAAAGTACGACGCTACTCTAAAGGCTATTGAACCTGCGCCAGAGAATATCAGTGACACCAGCTCCACTGATGCTGCTATTTATTATGTCGGCTACATAGAGGTACCAAACACCCAGCGCCGCTTTCGCATTGATATGACCGCACAGGTCTATATCATTGTCAACGAAGCCAAGAATGCATTGCTTATTCCTTCGGCGGCTCTACAACCTGCCAGCGCCAGCAAAAGACCTGCTGATTCCTCTGACAACACTGATATGCGTAGCGATGATGACAAAAATAGAGCGCGTGCGGATGCTAATACTACTGATAACGCCTCAACCAGCGCTGGCATGGTTCGCGTACTCAAGGACAATGGCGAAGTCGTTGAACAACGCGTTACCGTTGGCATTAACAATCGCGTTAATGCGCAGATTTTGAGTGGACTCAGCGCAGGCGACGAAGTTGTTTTGGGTGAAGAAAAAGCAGAGGGTAGCCAAGGCGGTAGAGGCGGACGTCCCTTTTAGGGCTTGATGCTATCTACTCCTACATCGCATTTTTATATCTGATAAATATAGGTCGTCGTACCCATGGATCCCATCACACCCAGCGCTAATAACACAGCAGATGTGCCCTTGATGCAAGTTAAGGGTCTGATCAAAGAGTTTCGTGCCGGTGAGCAGACAATACGCGTGCTCCATGATATAAACCTGACTATCAATCAAGGCGAGATGGTCGCTATCATCGGGCAATCAGGCTCTGGTAAGTCCACTTTGATGAATATCTTAGGCTGCCTAGATCAAGCAACCGCTGGTGAATACCTGATATATGGTCAGCCCGTTAGTCGCTTGGACGCCGATGAGCTTGCCAAGCTGCGCCGTGAGCATTTTGGTTTTATTTTTCAACGTTATCATCTGTTAGGTGATATTAGTGCACAAGATAACGTCGCTGTGCCCGCTGTTTATGCGGGTATGGATGGGCAAGCTCGTAGCAATCGCGCTGAAAAGCTACTCTCAGATTTGGGATTAGCGGACAAGGTAGGTAATCGTCCCAATCAGCTCTCAGGTGGTCAACAGCAGCGGGTCTCTATTGCACGCGCTCTGATGAACGGTGGTGATATTATCTTGGCTGATGAGCCAACCGGAGCGCTCGATAGTAAGTCAGGCGAGGACGTTATGGCTATCTTGCATGAGCTAAAATCGCAAGGTCATACTATCATCATGGTCACTCATGATCCAGGTCTTGCGCAGCAGGCTGAGCGTGTCATTGAGCTCAAAGACGGCTACGTCATCGAGGACTACCGTACCGAGCACTATCAACAATCAGCCGTCGACAACAGAGTACAGCCAGAATCTATACTCGATACGCATCGTAAAGGTAAACTTGCCAGCTTTATAGATCGCTTGTTAGAGGCATTTAAAATGTCGCTACTTGCCATGCGCGCCCATAAGATGCGTACGCTTTTAACGATGCTTGGTATTATCATAGGTATCGCCTCAGTAGTCTCTGTCGTCGGCCTAGGCAAAGGCTCACAAGAACAGATACTAGCTAATATTAGCTCCTTAGGCACCAATACTATTACCGTAATAGACGGCTATCCTTGGGGAGATCCCAGACGCCAATATAACGATGATAATCTCACGCCTGAGGATGCGCAGGCAGTCGCTAATCAACCTTATGTCGTCAGCGTCAGCCCGCAGCTCGATAGCAATATGAGTGTACGCTATCGGAACGTACAAGAAGCGGCGAGCATAAGCGGCGTAGGTCAAGACTATCTCAACGTCAGCGGAGAGACTTTAGCGCAAGGTCAAGGTTTTGATGAGCAGAGCATTTTAAAACGCACGCAAGATATCATCATCGATGACAATGC
>NZ_JBQQFC010000064.1:0-11091 GCF_052258445.1 Psychrobacter sp. T6-1 | reverse complement strand
CTTCTATATTTTGAGTATTGACTATGCTTGATTTACCGTCCATACCCCCTATTGGACGCTTTGCGCCCTCACCAACATGCTTCTACTTTTGCTTTATCAGACAATCACTTCTATATTTTGAGTATTGACTATGCTTGATTTACCGTCCATACCCCCTATTGGACGCTTTGCGCCCTCACCAACAGGTGAGCTGCATTTAGGTTCATTGACGACTGCACTAGCCAGCTATTGCCATATTAAGTCGCTAGGCGGCAAATGGTTGCTGCGTATTGAAGATACCGATACTGCGCGCTGTTCTACTCAGTTTAGTGAGCAGATTATCATGGATCTTGAGATGCTCGGAATGCTGTGGGACGGTGATATCGTTTATCAATCTGAGCGTGTTGATATATACAACGACTACTTATCATCGTCGCTAAAGCCGCTCACCTACGGTTGCCAGTGTTCTCGTAAGACATTAGAGCACTACTGGCAAGAGCAGATATCATTAAAAGAGCAAGCTAGTCAAAATGATAACTTTGATGCTAATGACAAACTGCATTATAGACAACGCTACCCACGGTGCTGCATCACTGCCAATCTTACGCGCGATCAGCATAAGCTGCGCCTGCAACTGCCTAATTATGCCATAGGCTTTAGAGATGGTATTCAAGGTATGCAGTGGGCCAATCCGCAGCAGGTGCTTGGAGATATGGTAGCGCGGCGCCAGAATGGGATGATTAATTATATTTTGGCGGCGAGTATCGATGATGGATTGCAAGGCGTCACTCATATTATGCGCGGCTTAGATATTCTACCGATGACGAGTGCTCAAATTAGTATTTTAAATGCAGCAAATCTGCCCGCTATCGAGCAGTGGTATCATCTGCCGCTAATCTGTCATGCTGATGGACAAAAACTCTCCAAACAAAACCTTGCCCAGCCTATTGACACTCGCAACCCTAGTGCTCTGATTACACTTGCCTTGCAGCTGTTAAAGCAACAACCTGTAGACGTAGATACGCCAGATCGTATGCTTAAACAAGCCATCGCTCAATGGGACAATGCAGCCCTGCATGGTCAGCAGCATATAGCTCTGCCTTTACACACCGATCGAACGTCTTAATTATCATAACTGCTCTACTATTAAACAAAAAACGTCGCTTATTGCGACGTTCTTGATATTTGATTGACCTTAGTGATTTGATCGTACTTAGTAATAACGTCCCTGACTCTTTTCGATATTCGGGCTTTCTCTATGAATTTTAAGCAACAAAGCGACCATCACTAAGCTGATCAGCATGGAGGAGCCGCCATAACTAAAAAATGGCATGGTCAAACCTTTGGTTGGAATCGCGCCCATATTCATCGCCGCATTGATAATGGTCTGCGCAATAAACACCACCCCAATACCGAACGCCGTATAACTCATACGCATCTGATTGCGTTTGAGCGCGTTGTAGCTAATACGCATCGCGCTACCGATAATCAATGCCTCTAACAACAAAATCATCGTAACGCCGACAAAACCAAGTTCCTCACCCGTAATGGCTAATAAAAAGTCGGTATGGGCTTCGGGTAAATGCGACAGCTTTTGCACGCTTTCGCCGTAGCCGACCCCTGTGAACTGACCACGGCCAAAAGCGATCAAACTACGCGCCAATTGGTAATCCGTATCTTGCACGTCATCAAATGGATCAAGAAACGACATGACCCGTACCAAACGATACTGAGCTGTCGTCACCATCAAAATAACACCGCCAACAGCGACTGCCCCTAGCGCCAAAAACTGCTTGTAAGGCGCGCCTGCAATATAAAAAATCGCGAATACTGTGCCTAGAATAACCACAAAGGAGCCAAAATCTGGCTGTAATAACAAGAATATCGTGATCATCCCAACGACTAAAATAATACGTAAAAAGCCATCCCAACCGTTGCGCACTTCAAAAGAGCGACGCACCACAAAATCTGACACAAAGACAATCATCACCAGTTTGGCAAGCTCTGCGACCTGAAAGTTGATCACACCCAAATCCAGCCAGCGTTTGGCGCCGTTCACAGGCGTACTAAACAAGGTTGCTAAGAGTAACAAGCCTGTAATCGCCAGCAGCAAAAACTGAGTCTCAGTCTTGTACAAGGTTTTGAGCGGTACAAAATAATAAGGCAAAGCGGCGGCAACTAAACCGATACCGATATAAGTCAGCTGATTGGTAAAAAAGTGCAGCTCTGTCATACCGCGGCTTAGCGCATAAGGAATGGAGGCTGAGGCCACCATCAACAAACTAAACACCAGCATACAGCCAACACTCGCGAGCAAAATTGCGCCCGCTGAGGGCATAGATAGGACACCATCTGAACGCGTAGCGGATGATTGACGATTTGAGCGAGAGAAAAAGGAGAGCGCCATAATATTTGGGTACACAAGCAAACAAGGAACACGACGCTTAAAAAACGCCACCGTTTAAAAATAGGATTAAAATGTCGTTCAAATTAAGAACATGATTCAAGTAAGAACACCATTCACATTTGAGCCTTTGATTATAACTGACCGTAGCTGCAATCTACAGTAGCAATATATAAGCAAAACAATTATTTATGCTCAAGTTTTTGCACTAAAGCGGCAAATTGCTCACCACGATCGGCGTAACCGCTAAACTGATCAAAACTAGCACAGGCAGGCGACAATAATACCGCTTGGACTTGTGACAAACTACTCTGGGTAATCGGCTCTATACACTTAAAAGCCCCTGCTAAGGTTTGGCACTGATGCAAGGCAACTCCCTCATCTAAGCCTGCAGCGCGTAAATCTTTTTCGATAAGCGCCGCGTCCTCTCCGATAAAGAGTATTTGACTGACATACTTGTTAATTAAAGGACGTAATTCGCCGAACTGCTGACCCTTACCTTGACCGCCTAATATCAATAGCAGTTTGCCATCCTTTGGAGCGTATACTGCGCCCAAGCCTTCGATGGCTGCCATAGTTGAGCCGATATTAGTCCCCTTTGAATCGTTAAAGTAGTCGATATCAGCCACTTGAGCGATATACTCACAACGATGCGCTAAGCCGCCAAATTGCTGCAAGGTATTAAGCATGCTCTCTAACGGTATACCTGCCAGCTCACCGAGTGCTAGAGCCGATTGTGCGTTGAGTAAATTATGGCGACCTTTGATGAGTAATTTATCAGCAGGTAGCAGGCGCTCAGTGCCACGCGCCAAATGAATTTGCCCATCAGGATCGGTAATCAGACCGTACTGACCTTTGTCAGGAGCATGAATACCCGTGCTAATACGCGGCAAGTTATCTGCTACTAGCGGACGAGTGAGCGCATCTTCGCGACTGATGACCACCGACTTTGCGCCTTGAAAAATGCGGTGCTTGGCCTGATGATAACCCAGCATATCGCCGTGACGGTCAAGATGATCAGGTGACATATTGAGTACCGTAGCGACTTGCGCGCCTAGGTTGGTGACCGTCTCTAGTTGAAAGCTTGAGAGCTCAAGGACAGCGAGTGCCATATTTGTATTGCTAAGCAAACTAAGTGCTGGTACACCAATATTACCGCCAACGCCGACATTGATGCCAGCATCACTTGCCATTTGTCCAACCAAAGTGGTCACAGTGCTCTTGGCATTAGAGCCGGTAATCGCCACAATCGGTACGCTACACGCCTCACAAAACAGCTGAATATCACTAACCACAGGGATATTGGCACGGCGCGCGGCAGCAACAGCCTCTATGTCCAAAGCAATACCTGGACTAATAATAATGCGAGCGGCTTGTAGCAATAGCTCGCCATCGATCGCACCAAACTGACGTATCTCAATTGTCTTAGGCAACTGATCGGCAAGCGTAGGCGTAGCTTGAGCATCGGTCACCGCCACTTGATAGCCTTGCTCTGCTAGGTAGCGCGCGGCGGATAATCCTGACTGTCCCAAACCGACGACGACTTGCAAGCCGCTGCCCTTATGAAGTAAGTTTTTGGTGGCGGCAACAGCGCTCATAGAGAATCCTCAATAATTTAACAAGAGTAATTTAACAAAAGTAATTTCACAAAAGTAGTTTAACAACGATAATTTGACCACTTAGAAGACAACGTCTTGTCTATAACGACGCTTGGTGAGATAACGCAGTCGTTCATATTTCGGTACAGCTACGTCATCACTTTATGCTATTATGCGCATATTTTTTGTATTGACGTCCCTATGTACTATTTGGGGCGAAAGCTTAGGCGCTTATCTTAGCACATCACAACTTTTATCAGACACTATCTAATCATCTTTTGACGCTGACCTTGAGCGCTATTATTTTTAATCCTTAAATGCCTCACTCTGACTCGATGAGTGCTTTTTTACCTCCAAATGTATGTAGTTGACCTATGACCTCTTTTTATACCAATGTACATGATGAATGGTTCTCTAACGTTCGCGGCGACATCCTATCAGGTGTAGTGGTGGCGTTGGCATTGATTCCTGAAGCTATCGCTTTTTCTATCATCGCAGGCGTTGACCCCAAAGTAGGGTTGTATGCCTCGTTTTGTATTGCGGTGGTCATCAGTTTTGTCGGTGGTCGACCAGGAATGATTTCGGCAGCAACAGGAGCGATGGCGCTACTTATGGTCGATCTGGTTGCTGATCATGGCCTGCAATATTTACTGGCAGCGACGTTATTATGCGGCGCGATTCAGATCGTGATGGGTATCTTAAAGCTGGGTAATCTGATGCGTTTTGTCTCGCGCTCTGTGGTCATCGGCTTTGTCAATGCTTTGGCGATTTTGATTTTTGCCGCGCAAATACCAGAGCTAAACCCTGCAACCGAACGCGTCGGCTTGACGGTATATATTATGACCGCAGCTGGCCTTGCTATCATTTACTTATTTCCTCTGATTCCAAAGATTGGTCGCATTATTCCCTCGCCGCTTATCTGTATCGTAGGTCTAACCGCAGTGGCAATGTACATGGGTCTTGATATTCGTAACGTTGGTGATATGGGCGATCTACCCGATACACTGCCAATGTTTTTGCTGCCTGATATTCCACTTAACCTAAATACTTTACTTATTATTGCCCCTTACTCTGTCGCTTTGGCTATCGTCGGTCTGCTTGAGTCTATGATGACAGCGACTATTGTCGATGAACTAACAGATACCCCAAGTGATAAAAACCGCGAGTGCCGTGGACAAGGTATTGCGAACGTCGTAGCAGGCTCGTTTGGCGGTATGGCAGGCTGTGCGATGATTGGGCAGTCAGTGATCAATGTAAAGTCAGGAGGACGTACGCGTCTATCGGCGTTGATTGCAGGTGTTGTGCTGCTGATTATGGTGGTATTTTTGAGTGATTGGGTCAGTCTGATTCCGATGGCCGCACTTGTAGCGGTTATGATTATGGTCTCTATCGGTACCTTTAACTGGCAGTCTATCCGCGAGTTCAAAACTCATCCAATATCTTTTAATATTGTGATGTTAGCGACAGTTTTGACGACTGTATTTACTCATAACTTAGCTTATGGGGTCGGTGTTGGCGTACTGTTATCTGCACTTGCCTTTGCTAACAAGATCGGTCAATTCTTAACCATATATAGTGAGTACGATGACTCTAGTAACACTCGCTACTATTATGTCCAAGGACAGGTATTCTTTGCTTCAACCACGCAGTTTATCGATAGCTTTGATAGCAAAGAGGCGCTCGATAATATCGAGATTGATGTCAGCCAAGCGCATTTTTGGGATGTTAGCGCGGTCGATACTTTAGATAAGCTAGTGATGCGCTTGCAACGCGAGGGTATAGATGTCAAAGTAGTTGGATTAAACAATGCCAGTCGCACCCTAATTGATCGCTTCTCGGTGCATGATAGACGCGATATTGGCTTGCTCGATTAGAACCTAAAACGTACTTAGAGCCTATCCAAAACATATCTGAAGCCTAACCGTATTTTATTAAAATGATGTGGTTGTCTTATGAGTAATTTGAAACCTGATAGTGTCATCGCTTGCCTAGATTGTCCTGATCATGTGCAAGCGGTATTGGACGCCAGTATGTGGGCGTCCTCGCGTATGCAAGCGCCTATTGGTCTATTGCATGCCGCGCCAACCTTGCAACAAAAAGCGGCAGTGAATTACTCAGGCTGCTTAACTATTGACAATGAAAGCGCTATGCTCGATCAGTTCACAAGCCACGAGCACTTAAGTAATTGTGAGCTCAAAGCACAAGGCAAGCTTCTTTTGCATCAAGCTACTGCTTATTGTGAGCAGCAGCATCATAAGCGTAAAACTTATACTCTGCATCGGCACGAGAACCTCAATCAAAGTATTGATTATGTCGATGAAAAGTCACAATTGATCGTCATCGGTCACCATGTGACGTGTAAATCAACGCTTAGTCAACTGATTCGACTCAGTCACTGCCCCATCTTGGTGACTCATGCACCATTTTTGCCCCCTACTACCGCGCTTTTTGCTTTTGATAATCGCGCCACCTCTCATAAATTACTAGATTGGCTATGCAAAACGCCACTTGTGCGCGCATTGACTATCCATATCGTTATGGTCGGCAAAGAAAACACTACCAACTGTGATGCGCTGCGTGAAGCTTACGCGCGTCTAAAACAAGCAGGTATCAGCTGCAAAAAAGCCCTACTAGATAGCCGAGATGTCAGCGCCGCCTTGAACTACTATCAAAGCGAGCATGATATTGGTTTGCTTATGAGCGGAGCCTTTGGTCAATCGCGCCTGCGCGAATTGCTACGCGGTAGCGATACCGAAAAGCTACTTATTAGCACCAAAACCCCGTACCTCCTCTATCCTAAAGCTTAGCTCTAATCTCTAAAGCCTATCGCTGTCATAGCGATATCGTGGCTGTGGTTATTGGCTAAGCGTATTCTCTTATCTAGCAATCTCTACCCTCGTATGTATAAGGTTAGGGTCTGTGATGTTTTAGCAAATCGTCACTCGATAGCCTCCCCATGCGTTCAAAAAGTTGGTTATAATAAACTACTCTTTGTTTTCACATCGAAAGTTGAGTCATTTTGCTTGTATAGATAAGGCTTGTTTGAGTAACGCAAGCACTGTCTATACAAGCATTATATCTTGTAGTCATCATAAGCCATTTGCTCGCTCTCTCTCCCCCTTGAGAGGCTCTGGCACAGTTCTTGAATGACTATGTGATATGGCATAACGCTATGAGTGAATCAGCTGACGACATTACTTATATAAGGAAATTTTTATGAAGCTAATCACTGCGATTTTAAAACCATTTAAGCTCGATGATGTGCGTGAAGCGCTCTCAGACATCGGTGTCAAAGGCGTGACGGTCACTGAGGTCAAAGGCTTTGGTCGTCAAAAAGGTCATACTGAGCTTTATCGCGGCGCAGAATACGTGGTGGATTTTTTGCCAAAGGTAAAAGTAGAGGTAGCGGTTATCGACGAGATGGTCGAGCCTGCTATCGAAGCCATTACTCGCATCGCAAGCACAGGCAAAATTGGTGATGGCAAAATCTTCGTCACCGCTCTTGAGCAAGTGATACGCATTCGTACAGGCGAGACCGGTCCTGATGCCATCTAAAGCGTCAACACCTCTGTAAATATAAGAGGTCATAAAGATCTATATTGCATAAATTCAAGGGGGAATTTACATGCAAAACCAAATTTTTGAGCTTCAGTACGCGATTGATACGTTTTATTTTTTGATATGTGGGGCGCTGGTCATGTGGATGGCAGCAGGCTTCACTATGTTAGAGGCAGGTTTAGTACGCTCAAAAAACACCGTTGAAATCCTAACTAAAAACATCTCACTCTTTGCTATCGCTTGCACTATGTACATGGTATGCGGTTACGCCATCATGTATGGTGATGAGCTATTTTTAAGCGGTATCGCAGGCGGTGAGCGCTTAGTTACAGATGCCCTAGCTGCTTCCACCGAGAACGGCTTTGGTGGGGATTCAGTCTACTCCAAAGCCTCTGACTTTTTCTTTCAAGTTGTCTTTGTCGCTACCTGTATGTCTATCGTATCAGGCGCAGTCGCTGAGCGCATGAAGCTCTGGGCGTTCTTGTTGTTTGCGGTGGTTATGACCGGCTTCATTTATCCAATGGAGGGTAGCTGGACTTGGGGCGGACAAGACGTCTTTGGATTATACAGTTTGAGCGAAATTGGATTTTCTGATTTTGCAGGTTCTGGTATCGTGCACATGGCAGGGGCAGCAGCAGCATTGGCAGGGGTATTACTACTAGGTGCGCGTAAAGGCAAATATGGTAGCCGTGGTGAGATACGAGCTATTCCTGGTGCTAATCTGCCATTAGCAGCGCTTGGTACTTTGATCCTCTGGATGGGCTGGTTTGGCTTTAATGGCGGCTCAGTGCTCAAGCTAGGCGATATTGCTAGCGCCAATACAGTTGCTATGGTGTTTTTAAATACCAATGCTGCTGCTGCTGGCGGTGCTATTGGCTCTTTACTATTAGCACGTTTGATATTTGGTAAGGCAGATTTGACCATGCTCTTAAATGGTGCGTTGGCAGGTCTGGTGGCTATTACTGCCGAACCCTCTACGCCATCAGCGCTACAAGCGACACTCTTTGGTTTTATCGCCGGTCTCATAGTCGTCATCTCGATACTGGCATTAGATAGAATAAAGATTGATGATCCTGTCGGAGCTATATCAGTGCACGGTGTAGTCGGTCTGTTTGGACTGCTTATCGTACCGATTACCAACTCTGCAGCGACTTTTATCGGTCAGCTGGTCGGTGCGCTAACGATATTTGCTTGGGTCTACATCGTAAGCCTCATCGTTTGGGTGATTATCAAGGCGACTATAGGTCTACGCATCTCAGAAGAGGAAGAATATGAAGGTGCTGATATCGCCGAATGCGGTATGGAGGCCTATCCTGAATTTGTTATTTAATCAAAAATGTTTATAGTACAGCCAATAAAAATCCCGCAAAACCTTTCGGTAATGCGGGATTTTTGAACCTAACAATAAACTATAAGTTTATTTCTTTTTCCACGTTTGGCTACGTGAGAACGGTCCAATATAGCCTTTAAGATCTAAAGTGTTACCACTTAGATTGGCTGTCATACGATAGTCTTTACCTTTTTCAGGATCAGTAATCGTACCACCGCTATATTTGCCGCCGCCATCGGCTTTTAGACCTTTAATGATGGTTTTGCCAACGTGCTTTTGGCCTTTATCTGATACTGTGCTGACAAGCTTACCTGTCAACACACCGTTAGATTCAGTAATTTTGACGACGCCTTTTGGTTTGCCTTCGTCATAAGTCTGCCAAGAAGTGTTGTGCAATGGATCAGCGGCAAATGCCATAGTTGCCATACTGATACCAGCTGCTGCTATTGCGGTTTTGGTAAATAATTTCATATATCGACTCCCTTCATACGATGATGTTTCAAAACGCTATGGTTTTGTGCTTATCCTTGCTATAAATCTTTAGATTTGAACTTTGTTCTCAAATCACTTATCAAAGATTCGGCACCATAGTGATGACTTGGCTTATTATAAGCATTTTTAAAACTTTGGATAGTAATTTTTTTATAGATAATTATTGCTGTAAAATCAGAACTATATCAAATAGTTACAAAAAAGGATTGTCTATATCTCTATCTGATTGGTCACTTATTTGTTTTGACTCTTCCTCTTTATTACTGTAGATATTATCGTCCTCAAACGCTTGTAGAATCTGAGTGGTGAGCTCATGTAGTCTCAGCGCTTGCTCATGTCCAATTTTGGTAAGTCTTAGATCTATGTCACCGTAAATGATAACTTTATCTTTTTGATTCTCAATAACTAGCTCACCAATTTGCATGCTTTGGTGATTATTGGCAAAGGGTTCAATCATAATATCTCCTGATGATAACTATCGGTTAGGCCTGCAATTGCGCGACTAGCCAATCAATAATCGCCCAGACAAATAGCATCCATATAGGCTCATCGCTCGGCAATTCTGACTCATCTATACTCTCCCCAGCCTTGAGCGGTAATGCCATAGCCTCTGCTTTGACTTGATAATCGAGCATAGGTAGCACATCGATACCTGTCTGTTGCGCCAGCTCATCGACACTAATGATATCGATACGCTCTGACTCATCGTTTGGCGCATAATAAACACCTGCTTGATTGATCGCGGGAATATAAACGGCCTTAAAAAAGTGGCTCGGTACAAGGACTTGTCCATTTAGCTGTTTGGCTTTTTTGTCTGTAAAAGCGACACCTGTAAGCGTATACACTTCGCCATATTGCTGAGTGAGGTAACGCGTCGCGGACTCAATATTGCGCCAGATATAGCGATTGTTACGCGGCGACTGTGGAGCGATATTGGCAAGGCTAAAGCTACCGTACTGCTGAGAGCGCGTTGCCATGTCCGCGTTAGGCGCTAGATGCCCGCGATCATAGCCTGAGCCTGAATAGTCATCTAAAGAGGCACGAGCGGATTTAGGCAAGCGGCTCTCTTCGTGAAAGCTGTCCTCACGATCGATCTCTTTGGCTTGATTAAGACGCGCGCGCGTCAGATACTCAGCTGACCACAGCGGCGTACGCGAGACGCCTGAGTACATGACCCCAAAACCATCCATACAAAGTGGCTGAGTCTTTTGGCTTAGCTTATCATTGATAAACTCAGGATAAATACCACCGTAAAAGGACTCGCTACACTTAGATAGCTCATCGGCATATGCGGGCGTGACTGAGGCGACAATCACTACTAGCCAACCGCTTATCGCGCGCGCAATATGCCTTTTTTGGCACTCTTTAGAACTAGGATAATATTCTGTGGCGCTCATCGTTTACCTATCATTTTTGCTAGCAACTCTTTGTACGCTATCCTAGCAGGCGCTCGCTGATAAAGAAAGTTTAGCCGCCAAAACCTAGTAGTAAAAGTAATAAGAGACTGATTTACCAGTGACATCTGGGTGCGCGTGAGCTATAATAAGCCGTCTGAAATAGACGAGCGCTTTATTTTAAACAAATTTTAGCGTATCAAAAAAGGTGACGTGGGTGAGTGGCTGAAACCGCACGCCTGGAAAGTGTGTATACGTTCATAGCGTATCGAGAGTTCGAATCTCTCCGTCACCGCCATTTATTTTTAGCTTATACTATTAGCCTATACTATTAGC
>NZ_JBQQFC010000063.1:0-11096 GCF_052258445.1 Psychrobacter sp. T6-1 | reverse complement strand
TTCGAGTCTCTCCAGCCCCACCATTTTTCGATAGTAACTCTTAGACCAAATACCAAAGCCTGCTTATTAGCAGGCTTTTTTGTGTTTTATAAATAACTCAAATCTTCCAAAACCTCCTCCATACTCAAATACCTCTTCTCTACCCGCTTCGCAAGTGCCTTAGCCAAAATCAATTGATAGCGACGATATTGAGAAGGTAATAGCGGAATAGACTGCTGACAATGCTGAATGGCCCAATCTCTTATCGGCTCATAACTTTGATTATCAATTTTATATGCTCGCTCGCCCATTAATATCTCATACAGCATAATACCAAAGGCATAAATATCACTTTGCACACTTGTATTTTGCCCTTGCCAGCATTCGGGTGCTAGATAAGCGGGCGTGCCTGAGCTAGTTTTTAAGTTGTTTTTCTTAGCACTTTCAACAGAGCTGGGATCAATCAGTTTTGCTAAAGCAAAATCAGTAAGTAATAAGGCAGGATTTTTCGTATTGATAAAGTGCTTGTTATTAATTAAAAAATTACTCGGTTTGATGTCGCCATGACTTAAGCCAGCGTTATGCAGATGAGCTATCAAGCGTGCCGCTTGCATTATGAGCTGATGCTTTTGCAGCTCAGTTAAAGGCTGGGTGAGATACTTCGCCAAACTTCCCTGCGCGTAATAGGGCATGACGAGTAAGGTTAGGGTTTGCTGCTTTTCTAATACTTTTAAATGTAGGATGTCAAAAGCCAATACTGATGGCGCAATAGCAATTAGATTCTTATGATTTTGCTCTAGAGCACGCAAGACTTTAGCTTCATCATGAAACTCAGATGAACAGTCATCCATACTGAGCTGCCATTTGATCATGACATCACCGAACTGCTCATGCTGAGCGCGAGTTATACCTTGATATATCTGTGTATTATCAGCCTGCTGACTGATCCGTTGATGAGCCATGTTTTGATAGCCAAGCTTGAAAAACTTGCGTGTGATCATAGGCAACAGCTGACTCGCCTGCACTTGCAAGGCTTGTTGTTCTAAAGACATCGCGGCGCTATCTTTCATGATAAAATAAAGCCCTTGTATTTAACGAACAAAACAAACCCCTATTCTAACTACTCTTAATGATAAGAAACACTATGTCTCAGTACGCTCTACCTAAGCCTGTATTAGACTTGCTTGCTCAGTACTTACAGCAGCAATTGCCGCCTACTATTGAGATTGATTCCGAGCAGCTCGCTTATCGCTGGGTCGGCGGCGCGCAAGGTCATCTAGAACCTTTAGCCGTCAACCTGTTTTTGAGTTTAGATGACTTGCATGGTATCGATACGCAAAAGGCAAAACTGGTACAGAACACGCGCCAGTTCTTAAAAGGCTATCCTGCCAATCACGTACTCATGACAGGAACACGCGGCGCAGGCAAATCATCACTGGTGCGAGCACTGCTACAAGCCTACCATAACGAAGGGTTGCGCATTATCGAGATTGCCCGTGACGATTTAAAGGTACTGGACAAAATTCGCGCGGCTATCAATGCGCTGCCAGCGGATTGCCACTGCCGCTATGTGGTCTACTGCGATGATTTGGCGTTTAACGGGCAAGATGAGAGCTATCGCACGCTCAAAAGTGTATTAGACGGCGCGCTGGACTCTGAGCAAGACAAGCTACTTGTCTATGCCACTAGTAATCGACGTCACCTACTGCCGCAGCTCATGAAAGATAATGTCAGTATTTATGACGGTCAGACCGATGAGGTCAACCCTTATGAGACCATAGATGAAACGGTATCGCTCTCGGATCGCTTTGGTCTGTGGCTGTCCTTTCATCCGATGGATCAGCGCACCTACTTACACATTGTTCAGCATTATTTAAACACTATGTCTTTTAGTGCTGTGTCTGATGACAGTAATGAAGATGCAAATGATGACACTCTACCAGAGTCTATCAAAGCTGAAGCGCTACGCTGGGCCGCGCAGCGCGGCGGTCGCTCTGGGCGAGTGGCCTATCAATTTAGTCGCTACTGGATAGGACAGGTGCAATTGGCAATGGATGATGATAAACCTTAATATCAAAGTCTACGAATTTAGCTTATCAAGACCAGAATCTAAAGTAGAACCCAAAGCAGTCACTTGTCTATCAGCCCCTTCAACTAAATACTGGGCAAAGTCGGCAGCTAGCCATAGATTGCCCTGATAGGTGCTTTGAGCATCAGTGCGGATATGACCCATATTTGGCGTGCGACTGTCAGGATTATCAAAGCTCTGAAAACGCGCACTAAAATGCGTCAAAATTAGATTGGGCACACCCCTATCTTGCGCAAACTGTCCGATGAGTGCCGCGCTACTATGCATAGGATCAAACTCAAGATTTTTTGCCTGAATCTTGGCAAGCACTTGCGTAGTATAAGTGGCTTCGTGTACGAGCAGGTCTGTATCCTGTAGCGCGGTTTGTAAGCACGTAGGCGTGTCGTTATCTCCTGCGACGACGATACGAGTGCGTTTTTCCTCGGTGTTAACATAATCGGCTGAATATAGCCGCTTACCCTCTTTGGTATAGACGTCTTCGCCCTGTTGCAACTGTCCCCATATCTTACTAGCGGGCACCCCATCAGCGATTAACTTATCAGTGTTGAGCGTACGTCGACTTATCTTTTGCGTCATACCAAATGCGTGCGAGGGTACGCGGTGTGACAAGAGCGTAATATCAATATCGATATGATGCTGATCGGTTAGCTTGAGACGAATTTTATTGTCTTGGCTATCTTTAGCTTGTGATAACACCTCTTCTATCGCTATAAAATTAATAGTATAAGGCAAGTACAGATCAGTCGTTACTTTGACAGCCTCAATCAGCTGAGCGATGGCTTGCGGCGCGATAATCGTTAGTGGCTCAGAGCGTCCCGACATTGCGCTGCTAGCAAGCAAACCTGGCAGACCGTAGCAGTGATCGCCATGGACATGAGTGATGCAGATAGCGGCGAGCTGATGGACTGATAATGTAGTACGCAATAATTGCTGCTGAGTGCCCTCGCCGCAGTCTATGAGTAGCCACGGACGTGACTTTTTAGACGGTTGTGATGCAGATGCTTTTGAATGCGACGCTTTTGAATGCGACGCTTTTGAGTGAGATAAATAGGGATTAAGACATTCAACCGCCAGCGCTGTGACATTGCGATCTTTGGTAGGCACGCCTGCTGAGGTCCCCAAAAAGGTTAATTTAAGCATAAGCTACAGCTCTTATTTATATCTGTCAAAACGTATGCTTGTGAGACTAAGGCAATTGGCATGATAGCGTTCTCTCGCCTTCAATAATTTGACCGCCGCTGCCATAACACTCATTAACCATGTTGGACTCGTACGATTTCCAGCCGCCATAAAAACTGGCTACACATAGCAGCGCAACCAGTAGCTTTTGTCCCCAAGCTTTCATTGACACAGGCTGCTGAACAATGTCTTCTTCATTGAATGGGTTTTTTAAATTTTTTGGGTCTGCCATCATAATACCTTTATATTTACATCCAAAACAAAAGGGTGCGTTATCAATATTTTAATCGATAACGCACCCTTTGTCTTACTTTAAGTCCTGTTAAAAATTTTCAAACGATATACTAGAACTTTAGACGACCGCCTTTTTCTTCAGCGCGCTTAAAGGCATCACGCTCTTCACAGCGGTTAAGCCAGTTAAGCAGATTAGCATACTTTCTTTTATCCAGTCCTTTACCCGCATTAGCACCCAGTACAGCCAGATGCATCTGGATGTCAGCGGCGCTAAATTCGCTACCAGCGAAGTAACGATTGTCCTCTAAATGCTGCTCCATCATCGTCAGCATCTTATCCAAGCTGCTGCTAATCATGCTTTTTTCAACTTGATCACGAATCTTTTTACTAACAGGTTTGATCAGCATAGGTGACTGCTCGACGACTTTGGTAAATACCAAGCGCATAACTAGTGGCGGCATGACCGACGCTTCGGCAAAGTGCAACCAAAACGTATAGTTCTCCCACGCCGTCTCTTGATCATCAGTGGGTTTGAACTTATGCTCAGGATCATAGTGCTTGAGTAGATACTCGATGATAAATCCTGATTCTATCAGCGCTCGTCCATCAACTTCTAGTATCGGAGCATGACCGATAGGATGAATCTGCTTGAGACTATCAGGTGCGCGATAAGCCTTGTTACGTACATAACAGGTGAGCTTATAGTCAGCGCCCAACTCCTCTAATAGCCACAAAATGCGATGCGAGCGTGAGTTCTCTAAATGATGAAGATGTAACATAGGTAATCCTAATGTGATAATAGATATTTTATAAATTTTAGTTATTGTAAAGCTTATGCTTGATCGTCTTGTTATCTTTGATTACTAATAACAGCATAATTGTAAAACCATCGACGTCTGATCAAGTGCTCGTTAAATGCACCTAATCATAGCGTATTTTTTGCGTTTTGACACTTTATTGTATGACTAGTATAGAGGTAAAGGTTTTTGATCACCATTTATCTCTTTTAATATAGACCGTCGTTTTTAGCTTATGTTTTCTATTTTCTGCGATAGCTTTTCGATATTTTGTTGATACTTTTGGATTTTACGGAATCGATGTGCCGCTAGAGCGCCTTCAATACGGCGACTTTTCAGGCGGCGACGCGGCGGGAAGCTGTTCACCTGTGGCTCGTTGTAACCGTATAGATTATCCTCTGTGCGGCGCGTGATATAGCCCTTGGCACTATCGATAATCATCACTAGCAGCGCCAAACTAATCATCGCGTACATAAATAGTGAGCCACCCTCATCCAGACTTTGGTTGAGTACCGTTACGGACAATACAAACAGGAGCATAGGCTCAACATAGCTCAAAGCGCCAAACAACGAGATGGGCAGTTTGCTACTAGCGACCATGGTCAGCGACATCGCAAAAGCACTAAAGGCCCCTAACAGCGGCAACAAGTACCAAAACTTACTCGCTTGCATCGCCATACTAAAGCCGCCACTACTATAAAGCATGATTAAAACAAAGGGCGTCAGTAAGGTTAAATCAGACAACAAACCTGTGATAGGCGGTACAGCAAGTTTGCGACGCATCAAAAAATATGGCGGATAACCCAAACAGACAAACAAAGTTGCCCAAGATACCGTACCATACTGAAAAATATCGTAGCCAATACCGATAGCCGCAAGCAATGCCGCCACCCACTGCAGCGCACTCATATACTCACGATACAAAAACCGCCCAACAATAATCATCGCAAGCGGCAGTAAAAAATAGCCCAAGGTCACATCGAGACCCAGGCCATTGACTGGTCCCCACATAAACAACCAAATCTGCCCGCCAAGAATAGGCGTTGGTAAAATAAATAGCAACCAATCTATTGGCGTCTTTATGGTCTTTAGATAATCAACCACATGCTGCCACTGCCGAGTAAAGCTCACTAACAATATCAGGCTAAGCAGCATCATTAGCACCCGCCAAGACGCCACCTGCGTCCCTGATAAAGGCTGCATAAACAGCCCAAACAAAAACATCAAGGAGAATAAGAAGCTCGCTGATACAGAAGCGACTGTGCCTTGAAACGTTTGATTGGTCGTGAGCATAACGGTAGCCTCATAGGTTAGATAGATTGAAGATACTAGCGTGATAAAAACAGTTAGCAAAAACTAAAAACCCCCGACGATAACGTCAGAGGCTTTTTTTAAAAAAGGTTAAAAGTAAGAGTATGTTAGTCGCTTAGCGGATCAGTCCTCATCGGCGTCGCCTTCATTGTCTAAAGTAATATCGCCTAAAGCACCATCATCTTTTAGCTGATAGTCATTTGCAATATCGATAGAGTCATTGATCTCATCATGAGCGCTACTATCTGTCTGTGCGTCTATATCGATCTGCTCTTGGGCGTCAACATCAAAGGTGCCGTCCTCACGCATAGCATCGACGAGTGCATTATCACTCTCATCATGCTCAACACGGGCCATAGCCACGAGTTTCTCATCTTTTGACAGACGAATCAAAGTAACGCCTTGCGTATTACGGCCTGAGCTTGCGACATGCTCGACAGGGGTACGAACTAGCGTACCCTTATCTGAAATGAGAATAATGTCATCTTCAGGCTCCACCTTAGTCGCGCGAACCAAAGCACCATTACGCGCACTGGTTTTGATAGCGATAACGCCGCCACCGCCGCGGTTTTGGGTATTGAACTCATCGATAAAGGTACGCTTGCCAAAGCCGTTTTCACAGGCAATCAAGATTTCGCGGACATCATCTTCGATGACGACTAGGGATTTGATCACTTCATCGTCGCTCAGACGCATACCGCGCACGCCTTTTGCAGTACGGCCCATAGAACGCGCATCATTTTCATCAAAACGAATAGCCTTACCACTTGAGGCAAACAGCATAACCTCTTGACTACCACTAGTAATGCGAGCGCTAACGAGCTTGTCATCATCCTCTAAACCAACAGCGATTAGGCCATTAGAGCGAATACTAGCAAACTGCTCTAGCTCAACGCGTTTCACTGTACCGTTAGCGGTTGCAAAGAACACAAAGTGACCGGTAACATCAGCGGTATTTTGCGGTATTGGCAGTATCGTCGTGACGGTCTCATCACCCGTCAAGCCAATGAGATTGACTAATGGACGACCGCGCGCGCCGCGACTAGCAATAGGTACTTCAAAGCCGCGTAGACTAAAGACACGTCCGGTATCGGTGAAGCAAAGCACCGTCGCATGCGTTGAGGTCACCACCAAATGATCGATGACATCGTCTTCTTTCATCGCCGTCGCTGACTTGCCTTTTCCGCCACGTTTTTGAGCGACATAATCATCGATTGGCTGCGTTTTAGCGTAGCCTGTACGTGATACCGTCATGACAACCGTTTGCTCAGGGATTAGATCTTCACGGTTAAAGTCGGTACGCGAGTCAATAATGTCAGTACGACGCTCATCACCGAAGTTGTCCCGAATCTCAATCATCTCATTAGCGATAATGGTCATCAGCTTATCAAAATCACCAAGGATAGCTTCTAAATTGGCGATTTCGCGCAGTAGATCTTGATACTCTTCAGTTAATTTGTCCTGCTCAAGACCTGTTAAGCGATGCAATTGCATATCCAAAATTGCATTGACCTGCTCAAGTGATAGACGATAACTTTGCTCGCCTTGTACTGAGCCATCAATTAGACCAAAAGGTGCTTTGGGATCTTCGCCTTCAATATACTCTGGTCGTACTGACTGACTACCTGCGGCGGCGAGCATAGCAACGACGCTACCTGAGCCCCAAGTATTACCTAGCAAGCTCTCACGCGCCTCACCACGATTGGCTGAGGCTTTAATCGTCGCGATAATATCGTCAATGTTGGCAAGTGCAACCGTTAGGCCCTCTAGCAAATGACCACGAACGCGCGCTTTATTTAGCTCATAAATAGTACGGCGCGTCACCACTTCTTGACGATGACGTACAAAGGCGGCAATCAGTTGACGCAAGGTCAACAGCTTAGGCTGACCATTATCGAGTGCTACCATATTGATACTAAAGCTCGATTCAAGCGGCGTTTGCAAGAATAAGTTATTGACGATAACCTCAGCGGTCTCACCACGGCGCAGATCGATAGCGATGCGCATACCGTCTTTGTCCGACTCATCACGAATCTCTGTGATGCCTTCGATCTTTTTGTCACGAACCAGCTCTGCGATACGCTCAATCAGCTTGGCTTTATTGGTTTGATAAGGCACTTCAGTGAATACGATACGCTCACGATCACGGTTGACGCCTGTATCACTCATCGGCTCGATGATATAACGACCACGCACATGCAAGCGCCCTTTACCCGTACGATACGCATCTAGGATACCTGCACGGCCATAAATGATACCACCTGTCGGAAAGTCAGGACCTGAGATATGCGTCATCAGCTCTTCCGCTGATATTTGCGGATTATTGGCATAAGCGAGGCAGGCATTAATGACTTCGGTCAAATTGTGCGGCGCCATATTGGTTGCCATACCGACCGCAATACCAGTTGCACCGTTGACGAGCAAGTTTGGAATACGCGCCGGCAACACGCTTGGCATACGCTCAGAGCCGTCGTAGTTGTCTTCCCAATCGACAGTGTCTTTATCCAAGTCAGCGAGCATCTGATGAGTCAGCTTGGTCATGCGCACTTCGGTATAACGCATGGCGGCTGGTGGATCATCATCGATCGAGCCAAAGTTACCTTGACCATCAACCATGGGATAACGCAAGCTAAAGTCCTGCGCCATACGCACAATAGCGTCATAGACGGCGCTATCACCATGCGGGTGATATTTACCGATAACATCACCGACCACACGTGCCGACTTTTTGTAAGCTTTGTTATAGTCATTTGATAGCACATGCATCGCATACATAACGCGGCGATGCACAGGCTTGAACCCATCACGCACATCAGGCAGCGCGCGCGAGACGATCACGCTCATCGCATAATCCAGATAGGATTGCTTTAACTCGTCTACGATGGCAATAGGACTGATCGAGTCGCTCATATATACTCCTTTACTCGTATTTCGTTCTACCGTTTATGCCTTTGTCAAAATGGCTAACTGTCATACGTAAATTAGACGCAAAAACGCGTCATTATTAGTAAAACTGACCATAAAAAGGAATTATAAGTAATGTAAAACAGTAGGAAAATGGCGATAGTTTTAAGGTTTAAATAAAGAAGCTATTTTAGCATAAATTTAGGCGCTTAGGGGTATCTGAGTGTCATTAAAATCAAGCAAAAGCGCTAAATATTGGCTTATATTTTGATGCGTTTTAGACTCCAAAATTATGCTAGCTTAATCTCACTTTTTATCGCAAGTTTTAGTCCAGATTTAACCGACTCATTTGACACTAAAACAAAAAAACTGCATCCGATTGGATACAGTTTTTCGTTTGCTTAATATTTATGAGTTTATCGAAGATTAGCTCATTCTAAGCGGCGTTTGAATCACTCTATCATTGTCTTCTTGGTTAGCCGTTTGATTAAAGTTTTGCTCAAAGAACTCGCGCGTCGCTTGAGTACAGGCAGTGCTTGCAAGTGCACCGTGATAGTTTGCCAGTGTCGCCTGGCCTGCAGCTTGCGCTAATAGTATAGGATCAGTTACCCCTGCTGCTCTAGCATTTGCTATAGCCCGATTCTGCACAGCGGTCAAACTTGCGGCAAATCTACTTTGAATATTATCAATAGTATCGGTACTCATCCAAGCATTACTCATAGCACTACCGATTGAAGTGACCGTATTTTGGTCGCGATCATCATCATTGGTCGCATCTACATCCAGAACGGTAATGTTTAAATTAGCAGAGGGCGCAGCGCTTGCTTGTTGCAATATAGCAGACATAGACCCTGTATTTAAATCATAAAATACTGTTGGATCCTGATTGCCCCCACACAGTAATGTTGGCATCTTTGGAATATATCCACGCAAATCATTATCTTTTAACGCTTTACGAAGGTTGTTTTGTGGGTTCGCTGCTGGTAAGGCACCTGTCATTGCGATCAAACTATCAGGATTGGCTAATGCATCAGTAACAAAGGCCGCTCTAAAGTCAGTTTTGATAAGATAGTTGGTATCACTAAATCCTATCGATGCAAAAGGTAGTGGGCTTCTTGGTAGCGCATCAAGTACAGTATTGCCGGTAGGCTTTGCTTCAAATAGCGCAAACTCAGGTAATTTACCAGCATCCACTAACTCATCAAAGGTAAGCAAACTTGGCAACTTAGTATTGGCATATTGGCTGCTAAATATATCTGTAGTATTACGATAAATATCTTTGTATTTTTTCTCTAAACCTGTTGCCAATAATGGCGCAAAGCGCGTAGCGCCGATGTTTACGTTGCCAGAAAAGATAGCATCACCAAACGCTGCTAATGCGTAAGGGCCAGATAATGGTGCGATAGCGGTGACTGTTTCGCCATCTTGCTCTAACGCTCTAGCTGTGGCCATAGCTACGTGACCACCTTGTGAGTACCCACTGATAAACAGCTTATCAGAATCCTCAATACCAGTGTAATTTGCATTATTATTGTCCTGTTCATCATCAATGATATCGCGTGCACTCTCTAATGCATCGATCATATCAGTAGACTGCTGCTCAGCGACCAAATACGGATGATAATCGAGATCTGACTCATCATAACCGGCGTAGTTAGGTGCGACAACGATATATCCTTGAGCAGCAAAGTTTGCCGCGATTAGAGTTGCTTCACCCACCGCTGGGTTTTGTGGATTACCGACTTGAGCAAAATCGTAGTCTTTATCCGTTGTGGTACCATGAGCATAGAGTAAGATAGGACGATCACCTTGACAGTCCGCATTATCACCACTAGGCAACATCAAGGCTGCGGTTGCAGTGGTATCTTCGCCAGCAGCGCCTTCAGTTTTATAACTGACTTTTTCTATTTTGATGTCACATTTAGCATCAGGTATTGACGGATCATTTGCACTAAATGCGCCATCTATTGTTGCCCGATTAAATTCACTAATAGACTCAACACTAATGTCTGAATTATCGGTTATTCTTTCATTAAAGTCGTTATCATCCCCGCAGCCTACTAGCAGTAAACTACTGGCAACAGCGACCGATAAGATACAACGAGTCATAGTAGGTGTATTAACAGAGGTGGATTTGGGTATAATCATAGGTGCTGTCCTTAGCATGAGTTGGGCAGATAATTGCCTAAAATCCTTGGCAGTAGAATTGCATCAGCCTATCATTCGATAATGAGCAATTAAAAGCTTAATTATCTATAACTTAGTCAATAGGCGTCATTATTTATACCGTAAAAAAACTTCAAAAGCTACTGGTATAATATCCTTGCCGTTCACTTTTATTTTACTAAATCTTGTAGCGCGAGAAATAGAAGCCACTTCTTGATAGAACAACAAATAAAGACCCAACTATTATGCACAATAAAAGCCAGACGTATCAACATAGCACGAGTCAAACGATAAATTCAGTAGAGCAAGAATCACAAGACAAGCGAGCGGATCGCAGTTTTGATGATATCGCTGATCATTTTGCAAAAAAAGTCTATGGCGGTCTAAAAGGCGATATTAGATTGGCAGTGTTGCGACGCGATATCTTTGAATATGTC